>CAZTHR010000211.1:0-3676 GCA_964613265.1 uncultured Lentisphaeraceae bacterium
ACCGCCAAATAACGGTATCCACAGGCGGCACGGACGTTACTTGATGAGATCGGATCCGTTTCAGATGTGCTTGAAACCACGCCCGAACTTTTCCCCTTATACGCTGAGCCCAGACTCGCGGAATTAGGTTATAGGAAAGCAATCGTACGAGCATATGTTCTTGTCTATGAGATTGACAGAAATGAACAGGTTGTACGTGCGCTTCGTTTTTCCATTCGTCTGAAGACTATGCTGAAAAAATGGAGCGTTCCTTCCGGCATATGAGTGACGGGAGAATAAAAAAAAAACAGCCTCATGCGAGAGACTGCTGAAAGATGGAGCCAGGAAAGGGACTCGAACCCCCGACCTGCTCATTACGAATGAGCCGCACTACCAACTGTGCTATCCTGGCGTTGTTGAAAACGAGGGATAGTATACACGATTTCGGGAGTGTCCGCAAGGGGGTATTTTAAGGAAAATGAATTTTGTTAAAATTTCCAGTTCACAACGGCGCGTGATTTCGCTACAATATATGGACAATTGTTTTGGAGCAATAGGAGTTAGCAACAATGGCGAATATCAAAGGCGGCCGTGCCGCCCGTAAACGTGACCGGCAGAACGCGAAGGCGAACAAGCGCAATGTCGCGGTCAAGACGCATCTGCATGTGGCGCACAAGAAGCTTTTCAAGGCTGCGGACGCTGGCAACACAGATGCGGCGCAGAAGGAGTTCATGGACTTCGTGAGCAGTCTGGACAAGGCGGCCAAGAAGGGCATCATCTCCAAGAACACGGCGAGCCGCAAGAAATCCCGCGCCCAGTTGAAGTTGAACAAGGCGCTGGCCGCGGCTGCCGCTGCGCCGGCTGCCGCCGCCGAGTGAGTGCGGCGGAAAGTACCCTGATTGAATCGGGAGGGCGGCCGGCGGTTGCTCTCTCGGTTTGTTTTTCTAGAAGATTGACCTCCACAAGAGAAAGGTAGTTCAGCAATGGCAAAGAAGACACTTCGCGACATCGAACTCGCGGGCAAGCGCGTGGTGATGCGCGTCGATTTCAACGTCCCGATGGCCAAGGATGGTTCGGGCAAGATTACGGACGACACGCGCATCGTCGCGGCGCTGCCCTCGATCCAGTACGTGCTGGAGCATGGCGCGTCGCTCGTGCTCATGTCCCATCTCGGTCGTCCGAAGGGCAAGGGCTACGAAGAGGCGTTCTCGCTCAAGCCCGTGGCCGAAGAACTGTCCCGCAAGCTCGGCAAGCCGGTGGCGTTCGCGGCCGATTGCAAGAATGCGGACGCGGAAGTGGCCGCCCTCAAGCCGGGCGACGTGTTGCTCCTTGAGAACACCCGCTTCTACAAGGCCGAAGACGGCAAGGTGAAGAAGGACGACGAGAAGAAGGGCATCCATCTGACGGACGAAGAGTTCAAGACGCAGAAGGCGAAGCTGGAAGCCGACCGCAACGAACTCGCGCAGAAACTCGCGTCCTATGGCGACGTCTACTGCAACGATGCGTTCGGAACGGCGCACCGCGCCCACGCCTCCACGGCCGTGATCGCGAAGTACCTGAAGCCGGCCGTCTCGGGCTTCCTGCTGGAGAAGGAGATCAAGTTCCTTGGCGACGCGGTCGAGAATCCCGTGCGCCCGTTCGTGGCCATTCTCGGCGGCGCGAAGGTGTCCGACAAGCTCAAGGTGATCAAGAACCTCCTCAACAAGGTCGACACGCTCGTGGTCGGTGGCGGCATGGCTTACACCTTCCTCAAGGCGAAGGGCCTCAAGGTCGGCGCCTCGCTGTGCGAAGACGACCAGCTCGACTACGCGAAGGAAATGCTCGCGGCGGCGGAGGCGAAGGGCATCAAGTTCCTGCTTCCTGTGGACAATGTGGTGGCGAACAAGTTCCCGGCCGAGAAGGACGCTTCCGACATTGAGATGAAGGTCGTCGAAGGCGACATCGAAGATGGCTGGATGGGGCTTGACATCGGGCCGAAGTCGGTCGAACTCTTCTCCGAGGCGATCAAGTCCGCGAAGACGGTCGTGTGGAATGGTCCGATGGGCTGTTTCGAGTTCGCGCCGCTCGCGAAGGGTACGTTTGGCGTGTGCGATGCGGTTGCCACGGTCAAGGCGAATGGCGGCACGTCGATTATCGGCGGTGGCGATTCCGTGAGCGCGGTCAAGAAGAGCGGCAAGGCGGCCGAGATGTCCCACATCTCGACGGGCGGCGGCGCCTCCCTTGAATACCTCGAAGGCAAAGTCCTTCCGGGCGTCGACGCGCTCGAAAACAAGTAATCCGGTTCAGACGGTACTTGAAAAGAACGCCCCGATTGCGCTTGACGCGGTCGGGGCGTTTCTCTGTTTCGGCACGTTGATTCGGCACGAACGTCGGAACGTTGTTGCAGTGCCTACGGCAAGACGGCCGAGGCGTAGCGGTCGTGCCCTGCGTAGTCGGGTTCGATTTTGATGTCGTCGAATCCGGCGTCGAAGAAGAGTTGCCGCACGGCAGGGCCTTGGCCGTCGCCAATCTCAAAAAAGACGCCACCACCGGATTTCAGCAGGTTGAGCGCGTCGGCAATCAACCGCTCGTAGAAGTCGAGGCCGCGTGGTCCGCCGTCGAGCGCATTGCGCGGCTCGAAGTTCCAAATGCGTGGATCGAGCGTCGCGCAGTCGGCCGTCGGAATGTAGGGGGGGTTGGAGACGAGAACGTCGATTGTTTCCGGTTCGTCGAAATCGTCTAGACCATCTGCCACGATGAACTTGACACGGGAGGAGAGATGGCACAACGCGGCGTTTTCCGTCGCCAACGCCACGGCGGCGGGCGAAATGTCGATGCCCAGAAAAGCCGCTTCGCCCTTGTATTCGTGGGCGAGTGCCAGCGAAATACAGCCCGAACCCGTGCCGACGTCCACCACAAGCGGCGGCGGCGCATCTGCAGACCGCCGCCGTAGAAACGCGAGAACGCGCGTGACGAGTTCTTCTGTTTCAGGGCGGGGGATGAGTGCGCGCTTGTCGCACTTCAACGTGAGCGCCCGGAAATCCCACTCGCCGAGTACATACTGGATCGGTTCGCCCGCGATGAGACGCGCGAGGGCCCGACGCAGGGCGTCGACATATCGTTCGGCGGGCGTTTCATCGTAGTGAGACGAGAGAAAACCGCGCCCACAGCGCAACAGGCGCCCCATGAGCAGTTCCATGGCTATCTGCGCGTCAGGAACGCCTTTACGCGCCAGATGGTCTGCGCCGAGGGCGACGAGTTCTTTCCACGTCCGCACGATCAGAACGGCAGATTGTCCGGATCTTCGGCTTCCATGGCGGGGGCGGGCGGCGGCGTGGCCGGTTCGGGAACGACCTCCGTGGCCGTGCCATTGTCGTTGAGCTTGTCGATTTTGAGCCCCGTGAGATCCGTGAAGTAGCGGACACCGTTCGGCCCGTCCCAGCGGCGACCGTCGATTGCGAACTGGACTTTCACGCGGTCACCCTTCTTGACGGCATCGCAAAGTACGCAACGCTCCTTCTTGAAGGTGAAGAGAACGGGGTTGGGGTATTTGTTGACCGCATCTACATCGTTCCCCACAATGAGTTCGCGCTTGGTGAAACCATTCGTGCCGAGCGACTTGGTTTCGCCGATTTCTTCAACAATGCCCTGATAGTCGTAAAAAGCCATTTCCTGAATTACTCCTTCTGTCCTGATGCGGAGATTCTACCAAATCGGG
>CAZTHR010000212.1:0-3656 GCA_964613265.1 uncultured Lentisphaeraceae bacterium
GAAAAAACTGCGGCAATGTGGGATGGGATGAGGGAGGTGGATGATGCACATTGTCGCAGCTGGTTGAAAGTATAGCACCTCTTTGTTAGGCGAATGTCAGGATTTCCGATGCCCTTTCCAGAAAATCACATGCCTAAACCCAAGGATGGCAACCTTCCAGAAACGGCGGAACGACTCTTCACTTCGCCGCACCAACGAGTTTGAACGTCGGTCGGTGGCGCATGGCCTTGAACGTCACCGAACACGTCACCGTGGCGGATGTGAATTTGAGCGTGGTGTCGAAGCGGGCTGGCCCGCCGCAAAGGTATGTACGGCACGTAAACGTGTCCGGCGCCGTCCACGCGCCCGACGACGCCGTGGGCTGGTCGCCGATCAACGCGCCGAGCGTTTCGTAGTTTTCTTTCTCCAGTTTGAGCGATCCGTACGCCCACGCGCCGAAACCGACGGGCAGACGCTGAACGCCGAACGGCCCTTCGCACACAATCTCCCATCCGTTCGTCGTCTTGGACAGCGCCACGCTTTTCATGCCCTGCGGATTCTTTTCGTACACGAACTCCTTGCCCAGCACGACCGTCAACTCGCCGTCCCGCGTCCCCTTCACCGGCGGCAACGTCAATGCGGCGCACGTGCCGTTGAGACGGTCGACCGCCACGGCGTCTTCCGGCAACGGCTTATCCTTCAACGCCGGCAGCAGATGTTCCCAAACAAGCGACAACTCCCGCTGCATGTCGTCCACGCCCGCCGTCAGCGACAGCACGGCGTCCTGTTCTGGCATGACAATCGTGAATTGTCCGCGCGCGCCGTCAGCCCGGTAGACGCCCGCCGGACGACAACGCCAGAACTGAAAACCGTAGCCCCGCCCCCAGTCGCCTTTCGGATCGTTTCGCGTCTCCGTCTGCTTCGCCGTCATCAGCGCCATCCAATCGGTCGACAGCAATTGCCGGCCATTCCACCGGCCGCGCTGCAGACAAAACTGCCCGAACGTCGCCAGTTCGCGCGTCGTCATGTTCATACCATATCCGCCACACGCGATGCCTTTCGGACACGTCGTCGACCAAGCCTTTTCAATGCCCAGCGGCGCGAACAGTCTGCTCCCGAGAAAGTCCATCAGCTTCTCGCCCGAGCGTTTCTCCACGAGGGCCGACAGCATGTACGTCGCGCCCGTGTTGTACACGAACCACGTACCAGGGTTCTTCTCGACAGGATGGGCGAGAAACGCCTTCACCCAATCGCCATCCGCCGCCGACGCCAACGCCCCCGTCGAATCGCGTTCGCTGCCCGTGTTCATCGTCAGCAAATCGCGCACCCGCATCCGCAACAGGTTGTCCGATGGCTTCGCAGGGAGTTTTTCAGGAAAGATGTCGGCGACACGCTCGTCCAGATCGACCTTTCCATCATCCACCAGAAACCCGACGGCCGTCGCCGTGAAACTCTTGGAGTGGGAATAGAGCATATGCGTCCGATCTCGCGCATACGGTTTCCAGTAGCCTTCGGCCACGAGCTTTCCGTGCCGCAGCAACACGAACCCGTGCAATGCGTCGAGCGCCTTTTCGGAAGCGTCGATCCACGCGCAAATCGCCTGTGACGAAACGCCCTGTGATTCCGGCGTCGCCACGGGGAAGTAGGCCTGCACCGTCCCCCACACCGCCAGTACGGCCACAACAACAATCTTTTTCATGTTCACTCCTTGATCAAGTCTGTCCAGTCGTAGAAACGGACGGCGTTCTGCACGATATCGGCGAAACGGCAGGGGCGCGCGTCATCCTCGAAGAGTTCACGCCACGCGCACGGCGGCCGTTCGATTTGGATGTCCGCAAATCGTTCCCGCGCCGTGAAAAACGCATGGGCGGCCGCAACGGCGGCACGGCCGTGGGCGACCAGATGTACCGGCGCCCCGCCCGATGCGGCCGACGCCGCTTTCGCGGCGGCGATGACGTCTTCCGCACGTTTGCCGACGAACGAAACGCCCACGAGCGCGTAGAGCCGCGCCATTTCCTCGTCGCCGTCTTTGACACCGTAGAAGACATGACACCCCCGCGCGTTTTCACCGAAGCCGCGAATATCCGCCATCGTCACGCACTGCCCAGCCGCCACACGCCGCGCCACGTCAGCCGCCAGGCTCTTCCGCGCCGGCGTATCGGACACCATCAGCACGGGCGTTCCCGCGCCCACGGTCACGAGCGGAATCGGCGTACCATCGTCCTGCACGAGCGTCTGCGTCCGAACGCCCTGCACCTCTTTCGCGTGGCAGACCGTCGGCGTGATCGCCGCCGCCGGACGAATCCCCGCAACCCGGCGAACGACGTCCACCGTGCAGGGCGGACGTGCCGCCGCCGCTCGGTCGGCCTCGTCCTTCAGTAAATCGTAGACCGTCCGCGCCTCTGGCAGATCGAGCGTGCTGCCCGTCGGCGTCACGACGGCCGCCCAGTGGTTCGTCCGCATATGCGCCAGGTTCTTCGGCTCGAAGCCCAGTCCACAATCGACGGCCGCGTAATCGAACCCATACTGAAGATTGCGGTAGGCGGGAAGATCCGCCAGCGGCGGCCCCTGCTGCAGCCATGCGTTCATCCACGCCACGGCGGCCGTCCGCGTCGATTCGTGCCAGTGGTGCGGTCCAATCGTGTCCGAGAGCCGGAACGCGGCCGCCGCGCCCAACGCCCGGTACACCTCCGCCGCGCGTTCCGCCGTCCCGCACACGCCGGAATAAGGGAAGAAATCGCCGAAGGAGGCGCAGAGCAGCACGGGACTGGGCGCACGCAGCAGCACATGGCCGAGATGGTTGAACCCGAACGCCAACTGTCCGAAGACGAACTGCTCCGCATCCTGCGGACCGCACTGCTCGCACACGGCTCGAAGGGTCGAGAGAAACCCGCTCGGCGCGGCACAGACCACACGGTCGTCCAGCGCCATGATCCAACTCGCCATCGTCCCGCCGCCGGAATGCCCCATCACGCCCAACCGCGCCGCGTCCACGTCGGGCCGCGCCGCGAGAACGTCCAGCGCACGTAGCCCATCCCAAAGGCGAAAGCGCACGGCGCTCCAGCCAAGAAGTTCGGCGCGGCGGCCGAGGTTGTTGTGGGCGGCACAGTTCCAAAGCGTGTCCGACCGGCGGCTCTGGCGGCGTTCGCCCTGGTCGATCGGATCGTAGACGAGCGTCACGAAACCGGCTTTCGCCGCCTGTACCGCGCCGCGCTGGTAACCTACGGATGCCTTGCCGTTCATGGAATGTCCGCACGGCACGACAATTCCCGGCCGCCGTCCCGGAAACGCATCTGGATCCGGCAGGAACAAGTTCGCCGTCACGTAGTGCCGGGGCTGGCTCTCGAAATAGAGGTTGACGACGGAATAACCGTCTCGTTGCACACGTCCCGTTTCGACGACGTTGAGCGGGCATCGCGCAGGCAGTCCGCCAATGGCCGCAAGGAGTTTCGCACGGACGTCGGCCTGACGAGTTTTCAACGTGCCGGCCCGCGCCGCCGCCAGCCACGCGGCGTCCGCCGCCCGGTCGGCCACGCAAACGGCTTTCAGCGCATGGTCGTAGACAATCCGGTTGCCGACCGGCAGAACCGGCCGCGCCAGCGCCGTTTCAATCGGCGCGGCGGCGAATCCGCACCACGCGCCGCACAAGGCAATCATGCAGAAGACGTTTCTCATGG
>CAZTHR010000213.1:0-3652 GCA_964613265.1 uncultured Lentisphaeraceae bacterium
ATGACAATCATTCGAGAACCTTTATACGAGGATGTTCCGCGAACCCGGTTCGAGGGAATGCGGCGGCGTGTCGTCGAGTTATTCGTGCACATTGGCCAAGCGGGGCGTCTGATGGCGGAGGCGATTGGCTATCTCCCCGCAACGCTGGTACGGCGCGACGCGCGGGCGGCTTTCATCCAACAGCTCTACACAACGGGGATCCGGACGTTGCCGGTCATTACGGTCGTGGGGTTGTTCGCGGGGATGATTCTGGGTTTGCAAGTCGGCCTTGCGTTGCGCAAGTTCAACCAGGAGGTCTATTTGGGTGCGGCGGTGATGTTGTCGCTCATCCGCGAAATGGGACCCTTTGTGACGGGCATCTGTCTGTCGGCCTGTGTGGGATCCGCGCTCGCCGCCGAATTGGGTACGATGAAGGTGAATGACGAAGTGGCCGCGTTGGAAATCATGTCGATTTCCCCCGTCCGTTATCTCGTCGCGCCGCGCTTGGGGGCGTTGTTGGTGATGTCGCCGCTGTTGGCGTTCTACGCGTGCGTGTTGGGCGTCGTCGGCGGGGGGCTCGTGGGCTACACCCAATTGAACGTGCCGTTCGAGCAGTACATGGCCAGCGCGATTTCGATTGCCGGCACGAAAGATTTGTTCGTTGGGCTTCTCAAGGCTGTGATTTTCGGGCTCGTCATCGGCACGGTAAGTTGCCATGAAGGGTTCGCCACGAAATTGGGCGCGGTGGGCGTGGGGCGGGCCACGCAGCGCAGTGTCATCATTTCCTTCCTCTTCATCCTCATGTTGGGCTACATGGTGACCCGCATGTTCTACCTTGAGTTCAGCGTATGATTCGGTTTGAAAACGTCGTCAAGCGGTTCGAGGGTCGAGAGGTGCTTTCGGGCGTCAGTTTCACCGTCGCGAAGGGCGAGATTCTGGCGATTGTCGGGCCGTCTGGCACGGGCAAGTCCGTCACGTTGAAGCATTTGGTGCGTTTGCTCACGCCGACGTCGGGGCGTGTGTGGCTGGAGGACGTGGAGATTTCGTCCGCAACGGGTGCCGCGCTCGCGCGTGTCCGTGGACGTTTCGGCTATCTCTTTCAAGGCGCCGCGTTGCTTGGGTGGATGACGGTGGCGGAGAATGTGGCGTTGCCGTTGCGGGAACGGACGAAACTCGATGACGCGGAAATCGACCGTCGTGTGGCGGAGGCGCTGGCGGCCGTGGAACTGACGGACGCGGCGGATCTCTATCCGGCGGAGATTTCGGGCGGGATGCAGAAACGCGCGGGGTTGGCGCGGGCCATCGTCCGTAATTCGGATATCATCCTCTACGATGAGCCGACATCGGGCCTGGATCCCGTGACGTCGGTCACGATCAATCGGCTGATCGCCCGCCTGAATAAGGCGCGGGCCATCACATCCATCGTCGTCACGCACGACCTACAGGGCGCAATGCTATTCGCGTCGCGCATCCTGATGCTCAAGAACGGGCGCGTGGTGGAATGCGCCACGCCAGAGGACTTCGTTCATTCGGCGAATCCGGACGTGCGGGAATTTCTCGCCGCCCAGTTCATTACCGAAACGACGCTCAAGCAGATGAAGGCGGAATATGAAAAGAAATAAAGATGTGTTTTCCGAGTTTGTTGTCGGCGTGTTCATGGTGGCCGTTCTGGCGCTGCTCGCCTACTTCACGATCGTCATCTCCGGTGTCGATTTGCTGTTGGGACGTGCACGTGTGCAAACGAAGGTGGCGTTTTCGGACGTGGGTGGCTTGAAGGATCGCGACAGCGTGATCTATCGTGGTATGAAGGTTGGTACGGTGGAGCGCATCGATCTGGGGGCGACGAACATTCTCGTCACGCTCTTCGTTGACCGCGACGTTGTACTGCGCGACACTTGCCGGGTTTCCGTTGAAGCGCTCTCCCTGCTGGGCGGCAACTACCTCCTGCTAGAAGAAGGGACCGGCGCGGTGAAGCCGCTGGAAACGACGCTCTTCCACGGTGAACCGCCCGTCAACTTCCTGCGCGATGCGGGGCGGCTGGTCAGTCGGCTCGGCCGTGCGGATGGCGGACTTTCGACGATTCTGCCGGATTCCGTGAAGACGAATCTCGAACAGACGATGGCGAACCTCAACACGCTTGTCGCACGTCTGGAGAAGGGCGAGGGGACGCTGGGCAAACTCCTCTCGAAGGACGAGACGGTCTATGCGGATTTGCAAAAGACGATGGCGAATGCGGCGGCCGTTTCCGAACGTCTGGAGAAGGGCGAGGGGACGCTCGGCAAACTCCTCTCGAAGGACGACACGGTCTACGTGGATTTGCGGAAGACGATGGCGAACGCGGCGGCCGTTTCCGAGCGTTTGGCGCGGGGCGACGGCGTACTCGGTGACCTGCTCGCCACAAACGGTACGTTGCGTGCCGACTTCACGGCCACGCTTGCGGATCTCAAGGCGACGTTCGCGAATCTCCGGGCGACGACCGATCGGATGCAGAATCCGAACGGGCTGTTGACGCGCCTTTCGGACGACAAGGAACTGTCGGACAACGCGGCGCAGCTGGTGTCGAATCTGAAGACCGTTTCGGCGCGGTTGGAAAAGGGCGAAGGGACGCTCGGCAAGTTGACGACCGATTCCACGTTGCACGATGAAATTAGTGCGCTCGTGAAGGACATTCGCCAGATCGTCGACAACTACCGCGACACGACGCCGATCACGACGTTCGGCGCGTTGGCCACGGGGGCGTTGTGATGAAGTCGCTTCCGAAAAAGGCGCTCGTCACAGGCGGCGCGGGTTTTCTGGGTTCGCATCTCTGTCGTCGGTTGTTGGCCGACGGTTACGAGGTGACCGCGCTGGACAACCTTTTCACGGGAACGAAAAACAATGTGGCGGACTTTCTGTCCGATCCGCGCTTCACGTTCGTTCTCCACGATGTCACGCAGCCGTTCGGGGGGCAGTTTGATGAGATCTACAATCTGGCCTGTCCTGCATCGCCGATCCACTACCAGAAGAACCCCGTGGAGACGACGAAGAGTTCCGTACTCGGCATCTTGAATATGCTCGATCTGGCGTTGAAGACGGGCGCCCGTCTCCTCCACACGTCTACGAGCGAGATCTACGGTGACCCGCTCGTCCATCCGCAGGTCGAGACGTATTGGGGCAACGTGAACACGATTGGCATCCGCAGCTGCTACGACGAGGGCAAACGTTGCGCGGAGACCCTGTGCGCTGACTACCGACGTTGCTATGGCGTGGATGTGCGCATGGTGCGCATCTTCAACACCTACGGGCCGAACATGCATCCGCAGGACGGCCGCGTGATTTCCAACTTCATCATGCAGGCTCTTGCGAACGAAGACTTGACGCTCTTCGGCGACGGTGCCCAGACGCGCTCCTTCCAGTATTGCGACGATTTGATCGAGGCCTTCCGCCGCTACATGGTCTGCGACCGCGCAACGCTGGATGCGTTTTTCGCCGCACGCGGCTTGGGAGCCCCCGTGATCAACACGGGCAATCCCGGCGAATACACGATTCGACAACTGGCCGAAGAGACGTTGCGGCAGATTCCCGAATCGACGTCCCGCCTCGTTTACCGTCCGATGCCGCCAGACGATCCGAAACGCCGCAAGCCCGACATTTCTCTGGCGCGGGACTTGTTGGGATGGGAACCGCGTGTGCC
>CAZTHR010000214.1:0-3645 GCA_964613265.1 uncultured Lentisphaeraceae bacterium
GGCTGCCCCTTCACACGCAGAACAATCAGGCGACCGATGAGCGCACTCTCGAAGTCGGATAACCGCACCCCGTCCTTGCGGTCGTCCAGAATGCGAATCAAGTCGTTCGGCGTCCACTTCTCCGGCGTCTCCTTACGCGGAATAAAGAGGTTCGTCACGGCCATCCCGATCCACGTCAGCGGACGCAAGACGCGCTCCATCACCCGGTAGACGGGCGCCAGCAGAAGAATCCGTCGCAACGGCCGCGCCGCGCACAGCAGTTTCGGCATGAACTCCGACGTGTAGAGTACGAGCAGCGCGGCGAAGAAACTGGCCAACGACCGCGCGAACGACCCTGAACAGAGTTCGAGAATGAGCGCGGCGGACGCCGACGAATACGTGACGTTCGCCAAGTTGTTGCCGATCAGCAGCGTCGTCGTCGTATGGGCCATGTTTGAAATGGCCTTCTGCACGATTTGCGCCTTGCGACCGCCCGCACGGGACAAATGAAGGATGCGGCCACGGCTGACAGACAGAAACCCCGTTTCCGCGCCCGAACAGAACGCCGACGCCGCCAGCGCGGCAACGACCACCAAGACAAGCAACGCGACCGTCATGCCATTTCCTCTTCCGATTCGTTTTTCGTTTCCGCCGGACGATCCTCTTCGGCGCGTTCCACGGCCTCGTCCGTCTCGTGAATCAACGCCTCCTCAGCCGTCTCCGTCGGACGGTTCAACACTTCCAGACGCACGAGCGTGACGCGCCGCTTCCGCCGCTTCAACACGGTGGCGCGGCAACCGTCCGCCTCAATCGTCTGCCCCACGTGCGGCAACCGCTCGGCGTGGAATTGAACCCAACCCGACAACCGGTCGGCGTCTTCCGCCTCCAACGCCACGTCAAGTTCATGGTTGATTTCGTCCAGACTGGCTTGCGCGTCGATTTCCCACACGTTCGGCCCCTTTTCGACAATGGCCGGCTCCGTATGACGAGGATCGGCGAAAACACCTGGCCCAACGATGAGTTCCAGTACGTCGTTCGGCGTAATGATACCCGCCGTGCCGCCGTATTCGTCCAGAACGACGGCAAGCGGTTTGCGGCTTTTCGCGAACGTCACGAGCAAATCGTCCAGCGTCATGGTTTCGGGCACGAACAGCGCCTCCTCCATGACGCCGGTATTCTTGGAGATGATTCCTTCGATCGCATCGGGCGTCCGCCGGTAGACGGGCAGAAACCAGTGTTTCGCGCTCTTCAACGTTGCCGCCCGCGTCGCCTCGTCGCGGTCGACGTCGTAGCCCTCGATGTCCACGCGCGGCGTCATTTCATCGTTCGCGCAGAGTTCGGACAGACGCAACACACCCTCAATCATCTCGACATCCGCCTCGGACACGTCGCCGCGTTCGGCGGCCGTTTCAAGGACGGACACGAGTTCGGCATCGGACAACGCACGGCGTTCCCGCGCCAACATGGGCGTGAACGCGCGCGACAAAAAGCGGAGCAGATGGTTGAACGGCGAAAGCAACCCGCGCCAAAAGAGCAGGAGACGCGCACACGACGGGGCGACCTGTTCGGCATAGCGAAGTGCCAGCCGTTTCGGCGTGATTTCACCGAACGCCAGCAGAAGAATCGTCATCACAGGCACGGCTAGACACGCGCCGAACGGGATGTAGGCGTAGAAGAGCCGGTAGCCGATCGTCGAAATCGCGAAGTTGACGAACGTGTTGCCGACGAGCAGAGTCGAAAAAAGAAGCGCTTTGTCGTCAAGACATCGCCGAATCCGCGCATCGGCCTGCGGGTTCTTCGCCCGGATACGCGCGCGCTGCGCGCCCGTCAAGGAAAAGAGCACCGTCTCGGAACCCGAGAAGAACGCGGAGAGGAAGAATAGGATGGGAAGTGTGCAAGCGGCCGCGATCATGCATCCTCCTTTGATGGACAGTACGGCGCGAGCGGACAGCCCGCGCAATTCGGATGACGCGGAAAACAACGCGTCTGCCCGAACGAAACGAGATGCGAGTTCCACGTCTTCCAGTAACGAACGGGCAGTAGACGACGCAACGTCATTTCCGTTTCAAGCGGCGTACGCGTCGCAATCAGCCCCAGACGATTCGTAATGCGGTGGACGTGGACGTCCACGCAAATGGCCGGGAGATTGAACCCCACGGCCACCGTCAGATTCGCCGTCTTGCGTCCCACGCCCGGCAGTTCGCACAACGCCTCCACCGTGCGCGGCAGAACCCCGTTGAACTTTTCGCGCAGGACGCCCGGCAACGCATGGAGGTGACGCGCCTTGTCGTGATAGAACCCCACGGGATAAATCAACTTCTCCAATTCGGCAACGGGAATTTCTTCCAAGGCATCCGGCGTGGCCGTACCGCCCATCGCCGCGAAAAGGCGGCGCACGGCCCCGGCCGTACAGGCGTCTTTCGTGCGAGCCGAGAGAATCGTCCCCACGAGGACGCAGAACGGGTCGTGAGTCTGCGCCTCAATAAGTTCGATGATGGGCGCGGCATGAGCCTTGAACGCCTGTTTCAACAGCCGGTTGACGGCGGGTACGTCTTGGAGCGTCATGGCGTCAACGTTCGCACACCGCACGGCGGGGTTCGCGATCAAACCTTTTCATGCGCCGAACCTTTTCCGTCAGCCTTTCACGCCACGCTGGCGCAGGATTTCGTACAGACACACCGCCGCCGCGACGCCCGCGTTGAGCGATTCGATCCGTCCCACCATCGGCAGGACGGCGATGAAGTCGCACGTTTCGCGCACAAGACGCGACAACCCATCCC
The DNA here is from genome assembly GCA_964613265.1 of uncultured Lentisphaeraceae bacterium. Lineage (GTDB taxonomy): Bacteria > Verrucomicrobiota > Kiritimatiellia > RFP12 > UBA1067 > RUG572. Next base: position 2,760 of record CAZTHR010000214.1, read on the forward strand.
CTTCGGCGCCGACGACAAGCCCGCTGCGCCCCTTGAAATCGACATCCGTGTACGGCTTCGCGTCATCGCCCCAGTCCAGCCCCGTGAACCACATGCCGGCCTCCTGAAGACTCTTCATGGCACGGACAATGTTCACCACGCGCGAAACCTTGATATACTCACTCGCCCCCGCCGACGCGCGAACGGCGGCGGGCGTGATGCCCGCACTGCGGTCTTCGGCAATGACAACGCCCGTCACGCCGACGGCACACGCCGAACGGAGAATCGCACCGACGTTCTGCGGGTCTTCCAAATGGTCGAGCACGACGACCGTGGCGTTCTCGTCCGCCGCAACGTCCGCGACCAAATCCTCGAACGGTACGTAAGGATAACCGTCCGTCTTGATGGCGACGCCCTGGTGATGCCCGCCGTGCGTGAGGAGATCAAGCCGTTTCCGATCCTCGGTACGCACAATGACGCCCATTTGCCGCGCCACCTGACGAAACCACGAAATCTCCCGCGCCTCGCCCTTGTCGTAAGGCGGCAGAATCATCTCCGTGACCTTGCGGCGCTCGGCCTGCAGCACTTCAAGCACGGGGTTGCGCCCGTAAATCCATTCGCCGCCGGTCAACAATTCCCGCGGTCCTTTATGTCGGTTGTTTCCCATGAGTGGAGAGTATAGCAAAAAAGAACTCCCTTCGGAGTTCTTTCTTTAAGAGGGTGGTGGTGAGACAAGGATTCGAACCTTGGAAGGCGTAAGCCAGCAGATTTACAGTCTGCCCTCGTTGGCCACTTGAGTATCTCACCACTGGTGCTCGGGGCGGGACTCGAACCCGCAAGGATCTCTCCACATGCACCTCAAGCATGCGTGTCTGCCAATTTCACCACCCGAGCAGGCGTGAAAACG
>CAZTHR010000215.1:0-3622 GCA_964613265.1 uncultured Lentisphaeraceae bacterium
GTTTGGTCGAAGCGGGCGTCTTGAACGCGGACGAGTTTTCTATTGTCGGGCAAGGAAGCCCTCAATGGACTTCTTGAAGGCCTCGTCCGAGAAGTAGGCATCAATGAAAGCCTGTCCTTTGGCGCCCAGGGCGCGGGCAAAGTCGCGGTCTTCGTAGAGCCGTCGGAGCGCGGCGGCCGCCGCATCAAGGTTAGGCTCAGCCCAGGTCTTGACATGGCGATAGACGTCAACGTCGCGTTCGGCATCCTTGACGGCGACGATTGAATAAGGGACGAGCAGCGCGTTCTCGCTGTTGCAAAATTCGGTCGGTGCGCTGTAATCGGTGACGATGACCGGTTTTCCGAGTTTCATGGCTTCGGCAATGCCCAAGCCGAAGCCTTCGCCACGATGGAGCGAAATATAGGCGTCACAGGCGGCCGTCAGCGCGACAAGTTCGTCTTGCGGAACGAAATTCTCGACAAAGACGACACGCGAAGCGATGCCGAGTTGGGTGGCAAGTGCATGAAGTTGCGCGGCATAGCGCGGACACGCCTTCGCGCGCATCGTCTTGAAGACGACCTTTGCGTCCGCGCGGTCGCCGAGCGCACGGGCAAAAGCCTTCAGCACGCCTTCGGGGTTCTTGCGATAGTAGCTGGAAGCGTAGTCGAAGTTGAAGAAGACCACGAAGTCGTCTGGCGCGAGACCATAGCGTACGCGGATCGATTCGGGCGAAATGGCGTTGCGAACCTTGAACTGAAACGGATAGAGAATCTTGGTGACCGGAATGTCGGACGGAAGAAGGTTGCGGAAGACATGCAGGTTGAATAGGCTCGTCACCACGGCTTCGGTCTTTTCCCAAAATTCGGGATTGCCTTCCCGCAGACCCGACTCGAATTCCCAGAAACCGATTCGGGAGAGGCGACAGCCCGTTTCCGGAAGCGGCGGCAGGGCGAACATGCCGACGATGTCGGTGTAGCGGTTGAGCCTGAATTCGGACGGCGGCGTAAGGAGGTCGGCATATTCCGCGCGAGGAATGGCGACGTCGCAACCGGTATCGAACGCTTGGCAGGGAATGCCGCAGGCCTTGAGGCGGATGACGAGATCGCGCAAGACCTTGCTGAGGCTGCCAGGATAGGACATGTTGCCAATGATCGTCATGCCGGGTTGCGGCCGCCAATTCGGATCAGTAATCAGAGTCGCCGCCATCTTGCGGCGAAAGGAACCTCGCCTGACATGGCCGAGCAAAAAATCGAAGACGCCACGAAGACCGTAGCGCCGCAGAGAGCCGAGAGCGTGCTGAAGATTCATTTGGTGGCAGTATACCATAACCTCTTCGGGATTTGGTAAAATATTCCACATGAGCATGACTTCATCCTTTCAGAATCAAGATGGCGTTTCAAACAGACACATGCGGGTGCTGATGACCGGCGCCAACGGCTTTGTCGCCCGATTCCTCGTTGACGCCTTGCGGCGAAGGGGGGGCATCGAGACGGTCGGCGTTGACATCGCGCCGCAGGCGGCGTGGCCCGTCGACCGCTATTATGCGTGTGACCTGCTGGAGTCGAACGCCATCCGCATCATCATGGAGGTAGAGCGTCCAACGCACGTCATCCACCTCGCGGCGGTGTCAAGCGTGGCCAAAAGCTGGGCATCGCCCGTCAACAGTTTCCTCAACAACACGAATGTCTTCCTCAACGTCGTGGAGGCGGTGCGAGCCCTGGGTCTTGTCGAGACGCGCATCCTCTCGGTCGGGTCGTCAGAGGAATACGGCAACGTGCGGCAGGAGGAGACGCCGATTGCGGAGACGCATGGACTTCGCCCTTGCAGCCCCTACGCCGTGGCGCGTGTGGCCCAAGAGCAGCTTTCCGGGCTTTATGCCGAGGGCTATGGGCTGGACATCGTGATGACGCGCTCGTTCAATCAGATTGGGCCTGGGCAGGGTTCGACTTTTGTCGTTCCGAGTTTTGTGCGACAACTGCTGGCTGCGCGAAAGGCCGGGGCGCGCACAGCGCACGTCAAGACGGGCGACCTCAGCATCATCCGCGACTTCCTCGACGTCCGCGATGCCGTTGAGGCCTACCTGTTGCTTCTTGAGCAGGGTGCGCGTGGCGCGGTGTACAACGTCTGTTCGGGGCGAGGCTACCGTTTGGATGAGGTCTTGCGCACAGCCGCCGATCTTGTGGGGGTCGAGGTGGAGACGGAGACCGACCCGGCCTTCGTTCGCCCTGCCGACAACCATGTCATTGTTGGCGACAACGCGAAAATCCGCGCCGCGACGGGGTGGACACCGCAACGTGACTTGCGAACGTCGTTGCGCGACATCATCGCCGCCGTCGCGTCAGAACCCTGAGAAGTACCAATTGGAGAAGGGCCGAGACGAGCGACGCCCAGGTGAGGACAGAGAGCCGGTTGACGCGAAGGGATTCGACGAACGCCACGTGCGCGTCCGGCAGAATGCCGCGAAAGAAGCCGATGCCGGTGAGACTGACGAGCAGTGCCGTCCAGACGGCGTTGAACGCGACGATTAGCGCGGCCGCCCCGAAGCGACGACAGGCCATCTCGTATGTGACGGTGGCGGAGATGACGGTCGCCGCACCCATGATGAGGGCGAGCGGCGGGAGCAGGTCGACGTAGTCCGTGTAGACGCGCCAGACGGGAGAGAGACCGAGGAGCCATTTCCCGATCAGCAGGAAGGCCCCCGCCGCAAGGACGCTGCACGCAAGAGAAACCCGTATAGTCTGGCGAAGCACGACAGACGATTCGTGTCCGCGCTCGTGCGCTTCGGCGGACAGCGGGAAGAGGACGAACGTCATGGACGCGCCAATGTAGCTGACGGTCTCCGCAAAGCGCGTGAGCAGATAATACGCGGCAGACTCGACTTCGGGCAGACGCTGGCGGTAGACGGTTGCGGAGATTGTCGCAAACAGCGTGCCGAACGCCATGTAGGCCGCGACCGGCCACAGATACCGCCCGATTTCCGGCAGATCCTTGCGCCAGGACGTGTCATAGGGGTGGGGCGCGAGGCGGCGGCGGAGCGAGCCGAAGGCAAGGATCGAACAGGCGGCGGGCGGCGTCGCCTGTCCGAGAAGATAGCCCGACAGCGCGCGAATGGGCATCGCGACGAGAAGGGTGGCCAGGCGAATCGGCGCGGAGACGAGATTCTGCACCGTAATCGTCTTGAACATCTTGAGCCCCTGCAGCGCGCTCGTGAAGAGGCTCGCGACGTTGCCCGCGAAACCCGCCGCGAGAATCAGGATCGTCAGAAGCCCCGAGACGACGGCCAGCCGCGCATAGAAGAAGGGCACGACCAGGTAGGCTGCCGCGATGCAGACGACGAAGAGCGCGGCGGACGTGACGAGGACGTCGCGGACAAGGCACTTGACCTTGCCGAATTCGCCGCGTGTCGCGTAGACGTTCACGTATTTCGCGAAGACGGTCGCGAGGACGGCGAGCGGCACGGTAAAGAGACCCGACAGCTGCTGGAGCGGCAGGACGGCCCCCAGTTCCTCCGGCCCGACGTATTTCGGCACAAGCCACAGCCCGATGAACGCCTGAATCACGTCGCCCGACCGGCAGGCGACGAAAATCATCAGCGAATACCACCAGAAGTCGCCGAGACGGGCATGAAGACGCTTGAACATAT
>CAZTHR010000216.1:0-3588 GCA_964613265.1 uncultured Lentisphaeraceae bacterium
ACTCGCAGTGCGTGATGAGACGTCCCGTCCCTTCCACGTACATGTTGGCCACGCCGTTCGTCGTTGCGCGTCCCAACTGGAAGTTGCCGTTCCCCGGCTTCCGCTCGAACGTGCCGCCCAGCAGATGGTACTCGAACGTGTTATTGTTCCAGGTCCCGAAATTGATGTGCCAGGACTCGCTGCTCGTCATGTTCACCGTACCGCCGTACTGGTAGAACTTCGCGTTGTTGCCCTGGAACTTGTTCAGCGTCAACGTACCGTCGTACAGATAGGAATTGCCCCGCTCGATTTGGAGTTCATCCGCCATGACGGTGGCGCCGTTCGTCAGAACCAGCCGCCCCTCGGCGGCATTCCCCACCCGGAAGAACGTCCCCGTCAGCGACGTGTTGTCGACCACCAGTTCGCACAGACCCTCCGCCGAAACCGTGGCCACCTCGCCCGTCTTCGACGTCACGTTCGACGACCGCAACACCGCCGCGCCCTCCGCCACGGTCAACCGGCCCAGATTGTTCTCCGCCGCCGCCAGCACGAGACGCCCCGCGCCCGTCTTCTTTAACACGAAATTGGAAACCGGCTTCTCCAGCACGGCCGTGCCGGCGCCGACCTCCACGGTCAACGGCGTGTCCGCCGCCTTCCCCGTCAACGGCATGTCCATCGTCAGCGTCTGCGTGCAGAACGTGTCATTGAGCACGAGCCGCGCCGCCGAGAAATCGTCGGACGGATAGACGAGGCCGTTCCCATCCGCACGCGAAACGGTCAACGAGACATCCCGACCGTAGGCGCCGAACCCCGCGCATTCGCCCACCAACTGCACGTTGCCCGCATTCGTGCCGTTCATCACGGTCGCAGTCTCGGCCGACGGCGCCCAGATGCCGCCATTCAGCACGAGACGATCCGTCGTGGCCAGCCCCGCGCCGAACGTCGCGGCAAGTACGCCCTCCTCGACCGTAAACGTGCCGCCGAAATTGTTTTCCGGATGCGTCAGCGTGAGAGGATACGCGCCCAGTTTCCGGCCGCCGTCGGAGTAGACGAGCGGCGTGTCGATCGTCCGCGCCGCCGTGTGCGTGTTCACGACGAACAGACCTTGGGGGAGCGTGACCGCGTCGAAGGAGGACGTGGGATTCTCGCCCCGCGTCACGTACGCGTCCGCGTTCACGCCGGATTCCAGGAAGTCCACGTCCGTGGAGGAATAGTGAATCTTGTCCTGCGCCGCGTCGTAGATCGCCACGCGGTCGCCAACACGGCAGGGCATGTAGTCGCGGAGAACATCGTCCTCTTCCGAAAAGGTGCAGCGGTAGAACCGTCCGCCCCTGACGCGAAGATCACGCTCCGGCGAGGGGTCTTTGTTGTCAATAAACAACCCCATCGGAACCGTGGACGTCTTCGTTCGCTGTGAATTGGCGGTCTGTGTCACGCCGGGATAGGACGGCGAAAATATTGATAGGCGAGCGTTCGGCACGTCAAGCATCAGGCGCGTCCGCTCCTTCTTCGCCTTACAAGAAGTCCACTGCCAGTTGCCTTTGCCGTCCTTCGCGGCGAACGCCCAGTAGCCGCTGCCGTTGATGTAGACCGCACAGCTGAACGCATTGTCTTCGGAATCCGAATCGGCGCCGAACGGACGTTGCTGGGTGGTCAAATCACTCAGTTCGATGTCGCACATGGCAACCGTCTTCGGATTCGCGTAGTAGTCCGTAATCAGCCACTGCCGACCGTCCAACCCGAGCGACGAGAGCAGATGGTCGTAGGGCCGCACGGATTCCGACAGGAAGAGGCGCACGACGACGTTCGTCGCGTGTGAAACACAGTCCGCCGGCACGGGGAACGACACAGTCGTGGCTTCTGGCGGGACATTCTGAATCCGGCGGAAACACGGCCAGTCACGGATGTCCGTACCCGCGTCCGCCGTGCCCCATGCGAGGTAGAGCGCATTCGTCACGCCGTCCTCGCCCGCGTCCAGCGTCGCCGTACAGACAACCTCGTTATTGACGGTTGCGAAGCTGGCGGCCGTGATGCTGCGCGTCGTGCCACTGCCCTCCGGCCGCAGCACCACCCGATCCGACGCCGTCCGCAGAACACCCGCCGTGTCGAGCGTCCAGCCCTCGGGCAGCACGACGGTCTCGACCGTCTTGCCCAGGAAACGCAACTGGTCGAGCACGTTGTTGATCCGCTGCTCCTCCACGCTCAAGGCGCGGTTGTAGACCCGGATGGCGTGGGCGTGGGCGTCGGTCGCACCCGCATAGAAGCCGAGACGGCCGTTGTAGGAATGATTCGCCTTCGTCCCCTGCGCCGTATAGACCTTGTCGTCCACGACGACACGCTGCTTGTGGAAACTGGAATCGTAGGTGGACGAGAACTGCATCTCCGCGTTAAGGAGGCTTTTATACGCCGCGAAGCGCGTTCCCCCAATGCGTTCCAGATACCCCTCCGTCGAACTACACCACGACTCGAACGAATTCGTCCACGGAAAAGCGTCCCATCGACGGCACACGCCGTTCGCGGGCGTCTTGACGATCATCTCGAACGTGAACGACGTCAAACTGACGCTCCCCGGCGTCAGGAGCAGTCCCTTCTCTTCTTTCACATTGCCGGACGTCTTCACATTGTCGGACGTCAACATCAACGCCGTGTCACCCCAAGTATGCGCCGTCAGGTTGGTGACGTCGAGGTCGCCCATCACAGCCGTCCCCACGAGGTTCTTCCACGCCGTCGCATTCGCGTCGTGCGTGCCCCAGCCGGCGTTCTCGATCGCGTCATACAGGCCGATCAGACCGTCCTGCACGTAGTCCCGCGCCGAATACGTAAACTGCGCGGCCGTTTCAGCGTCAGCCGCGTGGACGGCGCCGACGCATAAAATGCTCGTAAAAAGAGCACTTAGTCCTATTTTTTTTTTCAACTTCATTGTCACTACTCCTTTACAACTCACATGAACGAAAGATAGCCCGCATTCCACGGTTTGATTTCGGGAATCGTCACGCGCACGGCATCGCCGTCGCGCACAAGCGGCAGCGCGACGGGTGCTTCGCGGAGGGCGTGCCAGACGACGCGGGCGGCGCCCGCCGGCACGTGGCGCAGGCGCACGGCAACGTCCGTCTGCACGTCGATGCGTGTGTTGAACAGCGCCACCGTCGCGAGCGTTCCGTCGACGGACGACACGCGTGGCACGAGCAGACCGACGAACGGCGACGCCAGCGTGGCGGGGGCGCCGCCGGCCGTACGGTCGAGCCTGTCGCGCAGCGTCTGGACGGTCTGCGACCCGACCGTGCACACGTTGAACGCCGTTTCCTTCTGCGACAGTTCGCCCAGCGACGTGCCGACGCCGGGCAGCACGGGCACGCCCGTCTGGGCGAACGCATAGAGCTGCGAACACGGCGTCTTGTCGGCGGCGAACCCGACGGGGACGCTTCCCGCGCTTGCACGCAGGTAGCCCGTCAGGACGGGCGCCGCGTCGGCCAGCGGCTTCAGCAGCGTCCGCGCATAGAGCGCGTCCGTCTCGAAGCGCGTATCCATCACGAGCAGACTCGTGGCCTCGAATCCGTAGGCCATCGCCGCGAAGGATTCCACGAGCGCACTCTGCGCCGTGCGCGAACC
>CAZTHR010000217.1:0-3572 GCA_964613265.1 uncultured Lentisphaeraceae bacterium
GGCGGGCAGTCCCAGGCGTTGTGCCATCAAATCGTAGATGGGCTTCTCGGGTTTGTAGAGATGCTCAAGCCCAGAAACGACCTCGGCGTCCGCAAGTGCCCGATAAGCGGCCATACGCGGCACGAAAAGGCGCTCATAGAAATCGGGCGACATATTCGTGAGAATGCCGATCTTTTTGCCTGCCGCTTTCACACGGCGCATCAATGCGAGCGAATCAGCGCGCGGCGTCTGAATCCACGCCTCGGCATCGAGATGCCAAAGTACGTCCACATCGGATGCGGACAGCGTCCGCCCTGCGTCGGCGAAGATTCGTTGATACATCTCCGCGAATGTGATGAACCCGCCATCCCACAAATGGCGGTAGCGCGTCCAGCCGGCATCCATCGCCGCACGATCAACACCACGTTCCGCACAGAACGGATAGAGCGACCAGTCGCCAACGGGCGAAACCGTCAAAACGCCGCCGAAATCAAAAACAACCCCGTCAGCCGAAGCCGTCCGGGCGAACCATGCGTCACCCGCCGTCATTTCCAGTCATCCGGCAAAGCGTCGAGAATCGTCGCAACCACCTGATCGAGCGTCAAATCCGTGGAGTCGATTTCAAACACACCGTCGGCCTTCCGCAACGGCGCGTAACGCCGCGTCGAATCGATTTTATCACGCGCCAGCAAGGAGGCTTTGACGGCCTCGGCGCTTTGATTGGCGATGCCCTTGGCGACTTCCTCCAACTGGCGGCGACGCGCACGCGCCTCGGCCGAAGCCGTGAGATAGAACCGCGCGGGCGTATCGGGAAAAACAGCCGTCGTGATATCACGCCCCTCTACCACCAGATCGCCATACTGCGTCAGACCGCGCAGCAAGGCGGTGACACGATCGCGTACGGCCTTGACGGTGGCGACTTCAGAAGCGTGGGCATTGACGTCCGGCGTCCGAATGCGGTTACCGGGAAGTTCTCCATCCACACGGTAGACAATTGCGCCGCGCTCCGGACGGCAATCGAGAACAATCTTCTCCGCACAAACCGCCACGGCATCGGGATTCGTGGTATCCACGCCATGGACGAGGCACTGCCATGTCATGATCCGGTAGAGCGCCCCCGAATCCACGTGGAGGAATCCCAACCGTTCGCCCACACGGCGAGACGTCGAACTTTTACCCGAACCACTCGGGCCGTCAATGGCAATTACGCGGCTCATGCATTCAAACCCTTTTTAGGAAAAAAGAAACCGATGGTTCCGTGCGGCGAATAAGCCAGATTCTGTTCACGTTCCACCGCCCGAAGCCTTGCGACTTCCGACGACGGTTCGCTCCGATCATTCATCTAACGCAATCAACCCGGGACTTCACCGCGTCCTTGCGGACGCGAACCGGACGGGCCGTCCGTTCAATCCCCTATTTGATCTTGCTCCGAGGAGGGCTTGTCCTGCGGGCGGACTTTCGTCGCAACCCCGGTGGTCTCTTACACCACCCTTTCACCCTTACCCCTTGCGGGGCGGTCTATTCTCTGTGACGCTTTCCATCCGCGGCGCTTGCCACCGCGCTCCCGGCCTTGACGACCGAGTCCTCTGCCCTGCGGAGTCCGGACTTTCCTCACCCTTGCGGGCGCGACCGGTCACTCGCACGAAACCATCGGAAATTATCAAAGATCGCGATAGACGATACGCCCGCACATCGTGCAGGTGACGATGCCGTCGTGATGCTGGACTTTCTGCGCCACGTACGGCGGTTGCTTCATGTGGCAGCCTTCACAGACATCATCCTCGTTCAACGTCACAATCACAGGCCACCGCTTCGTGTAAAGCCGTTCGTAGATGAGCCGCGAACGGGGATCGACGCCGGCGACTTTCGTAGCACGTTCCTGCTCCAACTCAGCCAAATGCGCCTGCACGTCTTTCAACCGTGCGTCGAGTTCGTCAACCAATCCGTCGACACCGCCCTTCTCCGCGTCAACCTTCGTCTGCGCCGTGGCCACATGGGCCACGAGGGACGGCAATTCTTCCTGCAACGCAAGGGCGCGCTCTTCGGCGGCGTTGGCGTCCCGCTCCAAATCCTCGATACGGGCAATCGACTGCTGCAACTCTTTGTTGGATTGGAGAGTCGCCTGTGCAATTTTCATTTCCTGGATTTTCGCACGAAGCCCTTCGGCCTCCGCCTCTTCGTCCTTGATCCGCTTCTGCTGGACGTCCAATTGATCCTTGGCGATCTGCAATGCGGCATTCACCCCCGAGAGCCGCGCATTCTCCTGCGCCTTGCGCACGGGAATGTCCTTCGCCTCCTGCTGGAGCTCGCGAATCTGTCCGTCAATATCCTGAAGTTCTATCAAACGCTGAATCACGTCGTTGTCGTTCACCGGCCACTTCCTTTTCTTCTTCCTTCGCGGAAAATTGGTGGGTATTTTACCGAAAATGTGCTATTGCGTCAATACCCTAGATTGATTGAATGGAGAACATTGGGAACGAAAAAAGGGAAGCGCGAAATTGCGCTTCCCTTTTTCTGGACTTTCCAAAGCCACAAGATTACTTCGCAATGACGCGAACCATCTCGAGGACCTTGTTGGAATAACCCCACTCGTTGTCGTACCAGGAGATGAGCTTGACGAACGTGCCGTCGAGCGCCATGCTCTTGTCCGCATCGAAGATGGACGTGCGGGAATCGCCGCGGAAATCGGTGGAGACAACCGCGTCTTCCGTGTAACCGAGAATACCCTTGAGTTCGCCCTCGGCGGCCTTCTTGACGGCGGCCTTGATCTCGTCGATCGTCGCTTCCTTCTCGAGCTCGGCCGTCAGGTCGACGACGGAGACGTCAGACGTCGGCACGCGCATGGAGATGCCCGTGAGCTTGCCATTGAGGGACGGGAGAACCTTGCCGACGGCCTTGGCCGCGCCCGTGGAGGACGGGATGATGTTCTCGAGGATGCCACGGCCACCGCGCCAATCCTTCTTGGACGGGCCATCGACCGTCTTCTGCGTCGCCGTCGCGGCGTGAACCGTCGTCATGAGACCGCGCTTGATGCCGAACGCCTCGTGAATGACCTTGGAGAGCGGCGCCAGGCAGTTCGTGGTGCAGGACGCATTGGAGATGATGTCCTGACCCGCGTACGTCTTGTCGTTCACGCCATAGACGAACATCGGCGTCGCATCCTTCGACGGCGCGGACATGACGACCTTCTTGGCGCCGGCGGTGATGTGGGCACGCGCCTTCTCATCCGTGAGGAAGAGACCCGTGGATTCGACGACGACATCGGCGCCGACTTCGTTCCACTTCAGGTTGGCGGGATCCTTCTCGGCCGTCAGACGAATCTTCTTGCCATCGACGACGAGCGTATTCGCGTCAACGGAAATCTCATGCTTGAAGATCCCGTGGACGGAATCGTACTTCAGCATGTAGGCGAGGTAGTCCGGATCGAGCAGGTCGTTGATGCCGACGATCTCGATGTCGTTCGCGAAGTTCTCAACCGCCGCGCGGAAAACCATGCGGCCGATACGGCCGAAGCCGTTAATGCCAACCTTGATAGCCATTTTCATTATCTCCTGTTGTACCCGCCGAAGTACCTACTCCGCCGGAAAATTGGT
>CAZTHR010000218.1:0-3566 GCA_964613265.1 uncultured Lentisphaeraceae bacterium
AACCATTCACGATCACGAGCCGCCCCGCCGGCGCCGATCCGGAAAACGCGCCCCGCTCCGATTCCGCCAACGCGCTTGATACCAAGAACGTCAATCAGCGGCATATTCTTCCGCTGGCTCCAGTAGTTCCGCGTCATGTTCGCACCCGGCACGAGGACGCGCGGATCGCACCCGCCGTAACCCTGCGAAACCACGTAACAGACGTTGTCCAGCGCACCCAGATTGTCGTAGTGGGAATCGCCGCACAGGCAGCACGCGAACCGACGTTGCGGACGGCCGGTGAAATCCCATTTGACACGCCCCTGCCCGCCCGCCTCGGAGTGGACGAATCCGGCGAACAGGCGATGGAGCAGTTCGCCATTGCGGGCGTGGCCCAAAATGGGCTTCGCAATACGCGCCAGCGGCTTGTTGACGTCGAGCCAACGGCCAAACGCCTCGACGATGCAGTAGTGTTCCGTCGCAACCGCCGTCCAATCGTTCGGCAGCGATTCCAGCCCCTTCGCCACGAACGCGATCTGGTCTTCCGTGAACCCGTAGTAGCCTAACTCGCTCGAATCGAGGAAGAAGAGACGGGTCTTCGCGGACGGCACATCGAAATATCCGTAGGTGTTCTCACCACCCAGCACCGCAACATGCCCGTGTTTCTCAGCAAGGCGATTGAACTGGCCGAACTCGGCCGTCGTGAATTCCTTGTTCGTCCGGCCGCGATCGTGGTTGCCCCGACAGAAATAGACCGGCCGTTCGAAATCACGGTAGAGTTTGAACTGCGTTTCAATTCGGCGACGGATCAGCTCGTCGGCTTCCGCCGGCGTCGGTTTGGGGCCGCGCCAGCCGATCAACTGCTGATAGTCGGAATCGCCAAGGTCGAGCAACGCCGCCGCGCCGAGCTGACGCACGGCCTCCTGGGCGATAAGGATATGGCTCTTCGGGTCAGACCAGTCGATCGGATCCGCCATGTCGGGCAGACCGGAATGGACATCCGTGATGGACACGAAGAACACCGGGTTTTCACCCGTCTTGCGCCAGTCGTCAATCCGCCGTTTCGTCTCGCCGATCTCCCGCAACGCCCAGTCCGGCAGCGGGATCCGCGACGAAACGGGGGCGGGTGCATCCGCCGCCGCTCGCCCGGCAAGAACACCGAACGCCGACGCGGCCGTCATGCCGCCGACGTGTTTGAGAAAATTTCTTCTATTTCCAGTCATCATCTTCCAATCCTTTCGTTTTTCAATCATCAAATCTTGACATCCCATCCCTTGCGGTAGGCGCGGCGAGCCAGCCACGCCGCGTCACCCGTCCCCTGCGCGAACACGTTCTGCGCCGGATCCCAATCGAACCCCGTGTCGTGCACGTAGGATAGATTGCACAGATTCGCCAGAATCGCACTGCGCCCGCCGACCGCCGCGTTCGAGATGGTCGGTTTGCGCGTCCGGCAGCAATCGACGAAATTCGCGACATGGCCGAGCGACCGATAGAGCTTCACCTTCGCCTTGCGCAGCCCGAACGCTTTCGTGGCCTTGTTCACGGCATCGAGCATCGACTTGTCACCGCCCGGGCGCGGTACATGCTGCCGCGTCGCCGCATCGTACAGCGTGTTCCAAAACGCCACGCGCGTCATGCCGTCGAACGAACCGTCCGCCAACTTCGTCTGCAACGCCGCGTCCGGCACGACGCCCGTCCCGCGCCACACGGCCAGACATCCGCGATTCACGGCCACGATCCCCTCCGTACCGTAAAAGACCGCGCCCCAGGAACCGCCGCCATACGGGTTGTGGCGGATCACGCAACCGTCCGCGCAAACGAACGACATGCCGCGCTGACGACGGCCGCCGTCAAACGGATGGGTGGATGGCGGCGCATCCGAACGCAGGACTTTCACAGGGCCCGTCGCGTCCATGTCGAGCGCCCACTGCACGATGTCGAGGTGGTGGGCGCCCCAATCACCGCACATGCCCAACCCGAAATAGTCGTCGAACCGCCAAAACATCGAATAGGTCGTGTGAACGCCCCGTGGCGCCAAACGATCCGAATACGTGACGAGCGGCGCCCCGCCACACCACATATCGAAATCCACATCTGGATTCGGCGCACCCTCGACCGCCGCGTTCGCCGGATTTTCGTAATCGCGATGAGGACGGGACGGGCCGCCGTAGTTGGCATCGACGAACTTCACCGTCCCGATGCCACCGTTCCGCACGATCTCGCACGCCGTACGGAACTCCACGCCCGAACGCTGCATGGCGCCGGTCTGGAGGATGCGTTTGTACGTGCCCTCCGCCGCCATGACGGCCTTGGCCTCCGCAATCGTGTACGTCAACGGCTTTTCGCAATAGACATCCTTGCCAGCCTTCATCGCCTCCACGGCCATATAGGCGTGCCAGTGGTCGGGCGTCGCAATGCAAACCATGTCGATCGACGGGTCGGACAGGATTTCACGGAAATCGGCTACGGCTCGGCAGGCGTCAGCAGGGATTCCCAACTGCGGACGCGACGCATAATAGTCGTTCGCCACGCGCGTACGATCTTCGCGACGAACGCGGTCGCAATCGCACACGGCCCGCACAACGAGGTCCTGCCCAAGAAACCCGTGCATCAGCCCACGCCCCTGCAACCCGACGCCGATCATCGCCAGTGCTGGCTTTCCGCCCACGCCCTTCCCAAAACCGATATGCGGCGCCACTCCCAGCGCCAGCCCCGTTTTCAGAAACGACCGCCGATTCAAATTCCTCATGGTTTCTTATCGCCTCGCATTCTTTTTTGCAACCTATTTCCGCAAGCCGCCTCGACAGCGCCACAAAAACAGACTTGTATCGTACCACATTTGAACGCGAGCGTGGAAAATAAAAACGAAGGACGCGAATCCGCGTCCTTCGTTTCGGATCTTTCCGGACAGATACCGGATTAGGCCTTCTTGGCGATTTCGACGATCTGCTTGAACCCTTCCGGATCGTGAATCGCGATTTCGCTGAGCATCTTGCGGTTCAACGTGACACCGGCGCGAATCAAGCCCGCCATGAAGCTGCTGTAGTTAAGCCCCTCGGCACGGACGGCCGCGTTGATACGGGCAATCCAGAGGTGACGGAAATCACGCTTCTTCAGTTTACGGTGGATCGTAGCCAGCCGCCGCGCGCGGTCAACCGCCTCGGTGGCCGTACGGAACAGTTTGGAACGGGCGCCGCGAAAACCTTTCGCCTCCGCAAGGCGGCGGCGGCGGCGTTCACGAGAAGCAGGAGCGTTAGTTGCACGAGACATTTTTCATTTCCTCCTTAGGCGTACGGCTGCATACGCTGCATGGTTTTCTGGACACTGGAATCCGTGACCGTCGTACCACGGAGGTTGCGTTTGCGCCCACGGCTCTTGTAGCCGTTAAGATGCGCCTTGCCGCCCTGCGAGCGAATCACTTTGCCCGTGGCCGACATTTTCATGCGCTTAGTCGCGCACTTTTTCGTTTTGAGTTTAGGCATTTTCGTATCCTTTTGTTTTTCCTCACCGGTCAGGCAGTCGGTTGCAAGCCTGAGCCAGATGGAATTTGGGGAGGAGTATATCAAACTCCTCCCCTTGCCGTCAAG
>CAZTHR010000219.1:0-3565 GCA_964613265.1 uncultured Lentisphaeraceae bacterium
CGGGGATGTTGTATAATTTACGACATGAAAACGATGAACACCCTTGTCTTCGCCCTGTTTGCGTTTGGATTCTGTGCCATCGCGCACGGCGGCGTCCGTGAACGGTTCGCCAATCCGCCCGACGACTGCCGGCTGCAGGCGTGGTACCACTGGACGACAACAGGCATCACGGACGAATGCCTGGCCGCCGACTTGAAGGCGATGGGCGAGCTTGGCGTCGGTACGGCGCACGTGTTCATGCCCGCTCAGCAGGGCGTTCCGCCGAATACGCAGCCGCTCACGCCAGACTGGTGGACGCGCTGGGAGACGTTTCTCCGCGAGGCTCGGAAGAACAACGTCAAGGTCGGCTTCCACAACTGCCCTGGCTGGTCGTCCTCCGGCGGCGTCTGGATCAAGCCCGAAGATTCGATGAAAGTCGTCGTGTCCTCCGTCGCCGACGTCGCTGCGGACGCCGCGTCCCTCAAGCTGCCGCAGCCACGCAGCCAACGCGACTTCTACCGCGACATTGCCGTCTACGCCCTGCCCGTCGCCCGCCCGCCCGCGCCCGTCAAGGTGTCGGGCAGCTTCGCGGCGGATTTTGCGGCGTTCCGCGCGGGAACGGGCGTCCTCGAACTGCCGACGGCGAAGAGCGATCCGGCGTCTTGCGAAATCGTGCTGGAGTACGCCGCGCCAATCGCCCCCACGACGCTTGTCACGACATGGGAGGAGTCGCAGTTCTGGCTCGACCTTCGCGTACTGGCTTCCGCCGACGGCGCGGCGTGGAAGGAAATCGGCCGGCGCAACTACCGCCTCTTTAACGCGCAGTTCACGCCGAAGGTGCTGCCGCTGGCGGACTGCCCGCCGAGCCGGTTCTTCAAACTTGCGTTCAGCACGGTTCAGCCGCCGCCATGGGTGGGGTTCGTCCGCCGCAAACTGTCAGGCGTCGAATTTTCCAACTTGCCGCTCGTGGCCGACATCGACGACAAGAACGGCGCGTCGACGGCGTTTGGCTTCCGCGCACCCGCCGCATCGGCGACGGCGGGCGTTTCAAGGGACGCAATTGCCGACGTCACGCGCTGGATGGCGGCGGACGGCACGTTCGACTGGGCCGGCGCCCGCGCCGCCGTGCCGCGTCTTGCGCAGGGCGCCTGGCGTCTCCTTCGCGTCGGCTACACGACGACGGGCAAGTGCTGTGCGCCCGCGCCGGGCAACGTGCGCGGACTGGAGTGCGACAAGCTGACGAAGAAGGGGCTGGACGCCCACTGGCCGCATATGCCGCACAAAATGATCCAGGCGCCGGGCGGCGCCGGCACGGTGGCCGTGTCCATCATCGATTCATGGGAAGTGGGCGGGCAGAACTGGACGGAGGAATTTCCGCAGGAGTTCAAAAAACGGCGCGGCTATGACATTCGCCCCTGGCTGCCCGCGATGGCGGGCTACGCCGTGGGGACGGCTCAGGAGACGGCGAAGTTTCTCTACGACGTGCAGCGCACCGTCTCCGACCTGATGTGCGAGAACTACTACGACTACTTCGCCGAACGCTGCCACGCGGAGGGCGTGAAGTCCGCCACGGAAAGCTACGGCGGGCCGTTCGACAACCTGCGCGCGTTCAAGTCGGCGGACGTTCCGACGGGCGAGTTCTGGCTGGGGCGTCAGCCGCACGGTTCGCCGCGCATCGCGTCGTCCGCCGGGCATCTCCACGGCCGGGCGCAGATTGGCGCGGAGGCGTTCACCACCGAGGCGAAGGAGGGCCGCTGGCAGATCACGCCGCACGAGTTCCGCGTGAACGGCGACCGGGGTTGGTTCGACGGCATCTCGCAGCTCGTCTACCATTCCTACCTTCAGCAGCCGTTCATGAACGTCCAGCCGGGCTTTTCGCTCGACCGTCACGGTACGCAGTTCAACCGTCACTCGACCTGGTGGCCGGAAGGGAAGTGGTGGGCGAAGTACGTTCAGCGCGGACAGTTCATTCTTCAGTCCGGCGAACCGAAGGCGGACGTGCTCATCCTTGCGGGCGACGGGCGGCCGAACGGTTTTACCTATCCGCACGACGCGGTGGCGGCCGGGTTCAACTTCGACTACTGCGGCGCGGATGACGTGAAGCGGCTCGTTGCGCGGGATGGCGGCGTGGCGATGCCGGGGCGTCTGCCCTACGCCGTCCTCTGGCTGGGGACGGATCGCCATCTGCGTTTAGAAACCGTCCGCGCGATCCATGCGCTCGTCAAGGCGGGCGCGCGTGTGGCGGGGCGGCGTCCTGTCGACACGCCGTCGCTCGGCGATGACGCGGCCGCGTGGCAGGCGGAGGTCGAGGCGCTTTGGGGTGGCCGCTACGCGAACGTGAAGACGGCGGATTCGGCGTACAAGGCGTTGCAGGCGTTTGGCGTCCGCGCACCGATGGAGGTGGCGGCCGGAACGCTCGTCGCGAGCCGGCGCGTGATCGACGGGCGCGATTTCTATTTTGTGCTCAACGATGCGTCTGCTGAATTCGACGGCGCGGTGTCGTTCGTCGCGCAGGGGCGGCCGGAACGCTGGGACGCGAAGACGGGGCGCATCGAGCCGCTGCCGTGGTACGCCGACGAGGCGGGGCGCGTGAAGACGCGGATTGCGCTGCGCGGCGAAGAGTCGATGTTCGTCTCCTTCCGCGAACCGGCGGCGGGCGAGGTGCCTCGGGCGGTCTGGGACGGCCCCGTGACGGCGTACGCCGCCGTGGAGGTCTTGTCCGCCCGCTACGAGGCGCGTGACGACGCACGGCTCGGACTTGACGTGACGGAGAACGTGCGGAAGGTTCTGTCCGACGGAACGCGGGAGTTCAAGGTCGGCAACGCGACGTTGGGCGTCCGCGACCCCGCCTCGAACCACTACAAGGTCCTGAAAGTGAAATGGACGGCGGACGGCG
The DNA here is from genome assembly GCA_964613265.1 of uncultured Lentisphaeraceae bacterium. Classification (GTDB taxonomy): domain Bacteria; phylum Verrucomicrobiota; class Kiritimatiellia; order RFP12; family UBA1067; genus RUG572. Next base: position 2,876 of record CAZTHR010000219.1, read on the forward strand.
AGATGTACGAGACGGCCGTCGACGAACACACGACGGCGTCGTTCAAGATCGTGCGCAAGACGGTGAAGCCGCAGCCGAAGGTGTTGCGCGACGTGTCGACCGGCTGGACGGCGACGTCGTTCACGGGCAAGAACGCGCCGGCCGCGCCGAGGGCGTTTCCGACGCTGACGGGCTGGCACGAATCATCCGACGACGCGCTTCGCTACTTCGCCGGCCGGGCCGTGTACGAGAAGACGACGTCGGGGCTTCGCGGGGAGGCGGGCGCGGCCGGTGGCGTCGCGCTCGACCTGGGCGACGTGCGGGAAATCGCGAACGTGTGGGTGAACGGACGCTTCCTCGGCTGCCTTTGGGAGGCGCCCTACCGTGTGGAGCTGCCGACCGACCTGCTGGCGGCGGAGACGCTGACGCTGCGTCTGGAAGTCGTCAACACGTGGCCGAACCGGCTGATCGGCGACGCGAAGGCGCGGAAGAACGGCGCGGCCGAGCCGAAGGGGGCGCATGGACTGCCGCAGTGGGTACTGGACGACCGGCCGGATTCCGGCACGGGAATCTACACATGGATGAACTGGCTGAAAGGCTGGACGGCGGACGACGAGCCGCGTCCGGCCGGCCTGCTCGGCCCCGTGCGGTTCGTGCGAGTGGGCGAGCCTGTGGCCAAATAACCCCCACGAGTCAGATGGCATGAAGCGG
>CAZTHR010000220.1:0-3552 GCA_964613265.1 uncultured Lentisphaeraceae bacterium
TTTGTGGTATAATGCGGACATAGACGCATTGGTTGCATCTTTTGGATTCGCGTCGCGGCGTTTTCGGCGCGGCGCATATGAAGGAAAGAAGATTCTGAAATGACATACGAACAGGCTCAGGCGCTTTTGAAGAAGAACGGGCAGGAACAGATTCTGCGTTATTGGAAGAAACTGAAAGCGTCCGAACGGAAGGCGCTCCTCGAACAGATCGCGACGATTGATTTCAAGGAAGTCAAACGTTGCCAGGCGTTGTTGCCGGGCGCGGCGGATGCCGTTGCCGTCCCTGTGAAAAAGGGGAAGCCGACGGCGCCGAAAGTTGCCGAGCTGAAGGGTGTCGCGCTCAAGAAGGCACGTGCGGCGGGCGAGGCCGAGTTGCGCGCGGGCCATGTGGGCGTGTTGCTCGTCGCGGGTGGCCAGGGTTCGCGGCTCGGTTTCGACGGGCCGAAGGGCGCGTATTCAATCGGCCCTGTCACGGGGGCGTCGCTTTTCTATTTCCACGCGCGTAAGATCCTTGCGCTCTCCGTCCGCTACGCGACGAACATTCCGTTCTACGTGATGACGAGCGCGGCGAACTACGACGCCACGGTGGCGCATTTCGAGGAGAACGATTACTTTGGTCTCAATGCGGACGACGTGGTGTTCTTCAAACAGGGGATGTGGCCCGGCATGACGGCCGATGGCAAGATCATTCTCGACGCGCCCGGCCATGTGTTCATGAGTCCGGACGGGCATGGCGGCATGATTGCCGCCTTGAAGGCGAACGGCTGTTTTGCGGACATGAAGAAGCGCGGCGTGAAGACGCTCTTCTATTTCCAGGTGGACAATCCGCTCGTCGAGGTGGCCGATCCCGCGTTCATTGGGCTTCACACGCTGGAGAAGAGCGACTATTCGCTCAAACTCTGCGCGAAGCGCGATCCGAACGAAGGGCTGGGCATGGTCGTGAAGCGCGACGGGCATTTCGACATGATCGAATACACCGAGATGACGGACGAGATGAACAATCGCCGCACGAAGACGGGCGACCTCTACTTCAAGTACGGTTCGCCGGCCATCCATGTGTTCGACCGCGCGTTCCTTGAACACGAGGCCGCGAAGGACATGCCGCTCCATCTCGCCCACAAGAAAATCGCCACGGTGGACGAGAAGGGGAACGTGGTGAAGGCGACCGAGCCGAATGGCTACAAGTTCGAGAAGTTCATTTTCGATGCGTTGGGCGACGCGGCGGGCGTGACGTGTTTCGCGTTCGATCGTCATGAGGAGTTTTCGCCCGTGAAGAACGCCGAGGGCAAGGATTCGCCCGCCACGTGCCAGGCCGATTTGCAGGCCAAGTGGCGTCGCCAGCTGGCCGCCGCTGGCGTTGTGGTTGCGGAAACGACGCCCGTCGAGATTGATCCTGCCTACGCGCTCGACGCCGAGGACATCGCCGGCACGGGGTTGTTGCTTCAAGCCGATTGAGACGTGCGACACGTTTTCGGGCATGGAGGTTCTGCGAAAAATCAGGTGAATTTTGCAATCGGGTGAGAACGTGAAGATTCTGTTTTTATGTCATGGAAACATCTGTCGCTCGCCCATGGCGGAGTTCGTGATGAAAGACCTGCTCGCACGGGCGGGGCGGACGGATGTCGTGGTCGAGTCCGCCGCGCTTCATCCGGACAACATTCGGTTCGACGGCACGGGAGCGGACGTCCATCGCGGGACGCGCGCGAAATTGCGTGAGAAGGGCGTTCCGTTCACATCCCGTCAAGCGTGGTTGCTGACGCCCGCGAAAGCCCGCGCCTATGACCTCCTGATTGGCATGGACGCCTACAACCGGGCGGATCTGATGCGTCTCGTCTATCCCGAAGATCGGTCGAAAGTCCACCTGCTGCTTGAATACGCCGGACGTGACGGCGCGGAAGTCGCCGACCCGTGGTACACGGGAAATTTCGATGCGACGTGGGATGACGTGCTGGCCGGTTGCCAGGGGTTGCTCGCCCGACTGCCGCGTGTGGTGGAAGGTGGGCGGGGGGACGATGCCAGGACGGCGGAATGACTGAGTTTTTGAAACAGGAAAGAGAAGGAAGAAAAAATGAACAGACGTGAATTTCTCGGATCGATTGTCGCTACGGGCGCCGTGGGCGCGGGCATGGGTAAGGCCGCCGTGCCGCCGCCCGTCGTGCCCCAGGGGGCGGCGCGTCTCAAAGTCGGACTCATTTCGGACGTCCATGTGACGAACAAGAAACCGGGGTTGCGCGACAGCAACGAGCATATGCTCAAAGCGCTCCGCTATTTCGACGCACAGAAGGTGGACGCCGTTTTGATTGCGGGCGACCTCTTCACGTCCGGTGGTATCGACCAACTGGAAATCGTCGCGGAGACGTGGTATACCGTCTTCCCGAACGATACCGCGTCCGATGGCCGACATGTGGAGCGTCTGTTCATTACGGGCAACCACGATCTCGACGATTGGCTCTACCACAAGAAGCCCGATGAAACGTACGACCAGTGCGCCGCTCGGTGGAAAGATCGTGCGTTTGCATTCCATCGGCAGGAGACGTGGAAGCGCCTCTTCAATGAGGACTATACGCCCTACTACATCAAGACGGTGAAGGGTTATCCGTTTGTCATGCGCCATTGGCCTTCGACCTACCACAAGGAGAAGACGCCCATCGTGGAGGCGTTCAAGAAACATGGTGCGGAACTTGCCAAGGCCAAGCTCTTCTTCTACTGCCAGCACGATCAGCCGGACAATACGGTCAACGCCTCGTGGCTGCTCGGCGGTAAACGGTGGGGGAATGGACAGGACGACGGTCTTTCGACCAAGGTGTTGTCCGACTATCCGAACTGCGTCTGCCTCTCCGGCCACAACCACAATTCGCTGGCGGACGAGCGGAGCATTTGGCAGGGTGCGTTCACGGGCGTCAACTGCGGTTGCCTTGTGGGGTGGGCGTTCGCCGGGCCGGGACGCGAGAACGGTCACGACTGCGATTCGCGTCCGCCCGTGCGCGAGATGCCCATCTTCAGCGAGATGACGAACGTCTATCAGGGCATGGTGATGACGGTCTACGACAACTGTATCACGTTCCACCGCCGCGAATTCGTCTTCGGCGGCGTTCTGGGCGACGACTGGGTTGTACCGCTCGGCACGAAGGAGCGTCCGTATGCGTTCGCGCCGCGTGCGGCGGCATCTAAGCCGCCGAAGTTCGCGGCGGGTGCGAAGGTCGCCGTGAAGACGATCGAGAAGGGGCGCGACCGCGCCGGTCATGTCCATCCGCAAATCGATGTGTCGTTTCCGTCCGTGACGTCCGCGACGGGCGGCGATCGCGCACACGACTATTCGGTGCGCATGGAGATGATGATCGGCGATGTCGTGCGGATTGTGGACGAAAAGCGCGTCTTCTCTGACCGTTTCATGTTCGCGGAGAAGGATGACAGGGCGGACGTCAAGTGCCGCTTTGCGCTTTCGACCGTTCCGCCGAAGCGTCCCGTTCGCTTTGTCGTCACGCCCTTCAATTGCTGGAACAAAGCGGGCGAATCTATCGTCTCCGCATGGACGACCCTGCGGGCCTGATA
>CAZTHR010000221.1:0-3521 GCA_964613265.1 uncultured Lentisphaeraceae bacterium
TGCAATGGCGTGTGCGGCGTGTACCGGCGCATGGATGTGTCAGGCCGAACCTGTCGATCTGGCGGGCAAAGACCTGCGTGTGACGGCGGCGGCCGACTTGGCGGCGGACGGTTATGTCAATTCCGCCGAGCAAACGGCGACGTTGACGCTTGACTTCGACGACGACGCGGCGTTACCGCCCGTCGCCGATGCCATCCGCCTCGTCAAATTGGGCGCGGGCACGGTTGCCTTTGCGGATGCGCGGACCTACACGGGTGGCACGGTTGTGAGCAACGGTCTCCTCTCCACCCGCGACCAGAACTGGCTTGGTGCGCCGTCCGCCCCGATTACGCTTGCGGGCGGCGGACTTGCGGTGCTGCGCGTTGAAAAGGAACGTATCACGCTGAACCGATCCGTCGTGGTGGCGCCGGGCGCGACGGGAACGCTGGCTGCGCAGGCCGGGGGTGGCGAACTCTCCTTTGCGAACACGTCGGTCGTCTTCAAGGCCGCTACGCTGTGTCTTGCGGCGTACGGCACGGGAACGGCGTGGTTCAACATCGCGCGGAATACCAACGGCTCGTCTTACAATTCCACAGGCAACGCGGATGGCGGCACGGTCGTTGTCGAACCGCACGCCTGGCTCAATCTGTACGAGGGCGATGCGTTCGGCGGCGCCAACCACCAGGCGGACATTACCCTCCGCATTCGCGAAGGGGGCGTTGTCTCAAGCGGCGGCAGCCATTCGCCGTTGACGCGGAACGTCATCCTTGAAGGCGGCGGTCGTATCACGGCGACTAATTTGCGACTGAATGGGACGGATAAGAAATATCCCCTGACGCGGGTCGAGAACATGCTTGACACCACGACGTGGCAGAATCTCGACCTCACGCGCCGGTTGACCGTCGTGCCAGGTTCGCTGACGGGCGCGGCGGAGGCCGTGCTTGACGCGCCCAACGTCCATCTCGCCCCGAACACGCAGGATGCCGTGTTCGACATCCAAGCGGATGCGACGCTCGTCGTCGATTCGCACCTGTGGCCCGCACACGCCCAGTCGAACCGGTCTCTGCGCAAGACGGGCGCGGGGACGATGGAACTGCGCCGTCCGCTCAACATCGGCGGCCGCTTCCGTGTGGAGGCGGGGACGTTGCGTCTGGCCGACAATACCGCGCTCGGTGTGATCGCGGGGCTGGACATCTCGCCGAATGCGCGAATCGAACTGGGGCATGGGGCGTTGGTCGACACCGCGCCCGCGTTGATGTCACCGGGATTGTTTCTCGGAACGGCCGACGTCTGGTTCGACGCGGCGCAGCTGCGCGGCTACGCGGAAGGGGACACGGTGTCCACCGCGCCGAACTTCGGCACGGTCGGCGGGATGTTTGGCGCGTTTCCGTTTGGCAACGACTTTGGACGGCCCACCTATGCGGCGAATGCCCTTAACGGCGGTCCTGCGATCTACTGTCGGGGTGGCAGCTCTGGATCGGGCCTCTACCTCGACTACACCAACAAGACCGACAAGCTGACCGTCTTCTTCGTCATGCGCTGGGACGACTGGACGAGCGAGAGCGAGGCGGACAAGAACATGGGTAAAAACTATTATTGGCACGGGCCGCTCGCCATGGGACCCGCGACACTGGAGGATAAGACAGCGACGACCGAGGACTATGGCATTGGAAACCGCTTCTACTTTCAGTGGACTGGTAACTTGGGGGCGTTCGGAACGTATTTTGTCGGGGGACGGAGTTTTAATTCGACGATGGACGGCACGCCAACACCCGACCGGCCGTTGGTGATCGGCGCCGTCCGTGACGGTAGGACGATTCGATCGTTTTCGTGGTGGACGGACGATTCGCCCACGTTCAAGGAAACGTCCGCCACGGCGGAGGCGACGCCGTGGAACATCGAATGCATTGGCCTGGGTACGCGCCTCGCCTACGCGAATGGGAAAGTGAAGCCGAACGCCAACCGGGCGCTTAGGGGGTGGATCGGCGAATTGATTGTCTTCTCGCGTACGTTGTCCGAAAACGAGACGGCTTTTGTGCAGCGCTATCTCCAGCGCAAGTGGGGCGGGTCTGAACAGGCCGCTGTGACGATGCCAGAGGCGGAGCCCGCGATCGTGGACGTGTCTGTCGTGGCTGGCGCGGAGGCGGTTGTCAACGTGACCTTTCCGCAGACCGAGAAACGCACGGGAATGTCTCCTTCCGATCAGCGGATTGCGAAAGTCGGCGCGGGGCGTCTGGGCGTGAGGGCCGGCGTGGATGCGGTCGACCGGATCGACGTGCACGAGGGAACGGCGCGCTTCAACGCCGAGGCAAGTACGGTTGCAATTTGGGTGGATGCGTCGGACGCGGACACGGTGACGCTTGCGGACGACCACGAGACGGTGACCGCCGTCCGCAACAAAGGCCATTTGGGCGGCGTGTTCAAACCGAACCCCTACACGGTGTCGGACAAGCCGGCCTGTCTCGCGCCGAAGTACAGCACGTTGGGTGAACGGGGGGCGCTTGCGTTCGACGGCAATTCGGCGCTTGCGCTGGAAGCGTCGCCTGCAGAGACGACGGAACGCGAGTTCTTCATCTGCGCGGCGCTCGTGCGTGATTCGTACGTGGACGAGGGCGGGAAGGGTAGGTGGGCCGGGCCGATTGCGTTCTACTCCAAGTCGGAGACCGGCCTGGACATTCAGGGCAAGACGGGTTTCCACACGGAGGAAGGTCTGGAGAACGGCATGACGAAGGTCTGGATCAGCAGTAGCGACGGTTTTAGCGGCCACCTCAAGTACGATATTGCAGACGGTACGCCGTTTGTGTTTTCCTGCTGGGAGACGAGCATGGCGAAGGGGACGAGCGCGGGGAAGGCGGCCGGCGTGGACGTGGCCAATGAAACGAACGGCGTCGATTCCGTGGTGGCGCTGCAGAGCGGAACGTCCGCAGCGATGGTCTACGACATCGTGCAACTGGGCGGGCGGCTGCAGGGCGGCGGTGCGCCGCAGTGGCACGGATTCGGCAACGAGGCGAATCGGATGTGGCACGGGCGGATTGGCGAGGTAATCGTTTTCGACCGTCATCCGGCGCGCGACCAGGTGGCGGCGTCCATCGCCTATCTGCGTAAGAAGTGGCTCGGCGTTGGCGACGGGTCGGACACGCCGCCCGCGTTCCTCACGGGCGCGGCGATTGTGGACACGGCGGCCGCAGTCGAGGAGAAGGCGTCGTGGCACGTGTCGGCGGGTGCGACGTTGGTGACGGCGGGCGTGCCAATGGCAATCGGGCCTGTGGCGCTGGCGGATGGCGCGGCGTTGGCGCGTGAGAACGCGGTGGACGCCGTGGATGCGTTTCGTCTCTTCGACACGCCGTCGCTTGCGTTCGGCGGCGTGGTGACGGTCTCCGCCCCTGCGTTTCCCGTGGGCGACGTGACGCTGCTGACGGCGGACGCCGTGACGGGAACGCCCGTCTGGCAACTTGTCGGCGAGAAGTCGTCTGGACGCAAGGTGTCGCGGCGTGGATCGGACTACGTGCTCACCGCGCCGGGGCTTGTCATCTTTATCCGCT
>CAZTHR010000222.1:0-3499 GCA_964613265.1 uncultured Lentisphaeraceae bacterium
TTCTATAACTCCTTTGGGCGGATATTCTAACCCTTTTTCGCCGCCACGGCAATGGAAAAAGCCGCACGGAGGCTCCCCAATTTTTCGGGCAAGAAAATCGCCCACACCACACTCGACGTCGGGCTGAAACACGTCGAACGACTTACAGGCCGGTCGCACGTTGGATGGCTGTCACGCGCGTACCCGCGTCCGTCGTTTCGGCCAACACGGCGGCGACGGATTCGTCACGCACGAAAAGCGCCGTATCAGACATCCCAAGCGGTATTTCCGTCCACCCATCTTCGGCATACCGCGTCCGAGCAACGGCCAGCACATCCGCCGCCGACACCCGCGTCGTAAACGCCGCGAAGACCGTCCCGTTCTTCAACGCGAACGCCTCGTCGGCACGCCCCTCGCCGAACGACGGCATCGCCGCCGGCCAGACCGTTGACGATGCGTGTTCATCCAGCGGCCGCTGCCAGAACCAAAGTCCGAAAAACGCGACGCCCGCCAACGTCAGGATCTTCACGGTGTACCTCCTCCCACGGCTTTCATGCCGCCCAACGCGGGCATCCAGACGTCCTCCGCAAGATGCCCCTCATCCGAAAAGAGCGGCTCGCCGCCGAGCGTTAACGTAAAATGAAACGATTTTCGCGCCGATCCCAGCACGAGCGTAACGGGCGTAACGGCATCCGCGCACCACGCAGGAAACTGCGGCTCGGCGGGCAGAGCCGCCGCCGCATCAGCCCACGGTTCGGAGACGGGAACGCCTCCACCCAACACTGCCGGATCGGGATGGGCATACCGCGTCACACCCGCGGCGCTGCCACCCGCTGTCGTCGACCCCGCCGCCGCGTCAAGCGCGGCAATGCCGGCATCCGTTCGCGCGTCGTTCAGCATCGCGACATTCTTCAAGAAGACGGGCGCAAAGCCAACCAAGGCGGACACGACGAGCGCAAAAACGAACGCGCAGATCGCGAACTCGACGGCCGCCTGGCCACGACGAACACGACGGGCTTCGGAAGACACGTCAATGCGCATGGGTCGTACCCCCTCCCCGCCGCGTCCCCGCCGGACTGGGCGGATTGCAGTATTCATCATGCGCACGTTCCATCAAACAACGTCCGCCCGTCTGGAGATAGGATGCGTTCTCGCCGTACTCGGAAAGGATGGCACAATAAGGACACCCCGCCGGACGCAGACCGTTCGGTACGTGGGACTTGACGTGTTCCACCCAGTTGCGATCACTCGCGCCACGATTGGATGACCAGCCGCCGTCCGTGGCGTCCGGCGTTCCGACACCGCCGAGGGGGAAAAGACGGACGTGCGTAAACGACGGCAACACGAGCGGCGCGTTGAACGTCGCGCCGTCCGCCACCGTGAAGAGGTCGATCACACGCCGCCGCCCACCCGCCGCGTCCACCGCGCCGAACGGTTTCGCCGCCGCCGTCCACGTAAACGCATTGGTTCGGGCGACGGCCGCAAGCGGCACGAGCGTGTCGCACACGCGAAACGCCGCCACGGCGCCCATCACATCGTATTCCTCGCGAACCGGCCGCTCCAGCGGAAAGGACGCCATGCCGCCGAGATCGAGTTCACGCCACGTCCGCCATGCGGCGGAATCGTAGAAGTACCATGTCCGAGGACGCGAAAGCACGCCATGCTCAAACAGGCGGTCGGGCGTGACAACGCCGTCCAAACCCAGCTCGCGGGCCACGGCGAGGATGACGTCCGTTGCCTGTGGCCGCGTTTCAGCCTGCAAGGCAACCGTCTGCGGTTGCACGTGCAAACTCAGAAACTCCGCATTCGCGAAATCGCCCGCGGCCGTCTGCGCGGGCGGCGTCGGCCAACCCTGCCATCCGAGCAGATCGGCCGTGGCGCGGGCGTGGTCGCCGCTGTAGACACGCAGACAAATCCGCCGCCAATCGGCGGCGCGGACGGCTTCGTAGAACGCCAAATCGTAGAGCGGATGATAGTTGGCGACGACGGGCAGAAGATCCGCGTTGTCGTTCCCGGCCGCAAGACCATCGGCGGCGACGGCGCGGAGCATGGCGGCGTAGTCAGCGGATTTCGTCGGCCACGTGGCGCTGCCGCCCTCGCCCTGCGCGGCGGCGCGTGTTTCCACGATTTGCGTAAACCCCTCATCGACGGGCGCCTTGTTCGCCTTGGCCGTCGCGTTCGCGGCCATGAGCCCGACGAGCGGGCCGGCGAGGGCGAGACGTTCCTGAAGGGCGACAATCCCGGCGGCGACGGTTTCGTTCGATTCACAACTCGCCGCCACGTGGATCATGTTGAGTTCGCCGATGAGGTTCAGCGCAATGCCTTGCCAGCGCGCGCCCGCAAGCGCGGCGGCGTCACCCGCGTTCTGAATGCGCGTTTTGCCGCGAATGGCAGAATAGATATCCGTCTGCAAAATCAGCAGGAAGACCAGCCCCAAAATCATGAAGAGGAGGACAAGGACAACCTGACCAGATTTGGACGATGGCGGATTCATTGCATCCAGTCCGGATAATGAGCCTCGATCGTCGCCTCGCCCGTGATCGTCGCATCGGACGAACCGTCCGCATCGTCTGCGGCGGACGTGCCCGACAGCCAAGCCGTCCAATCGAAAAACTGCGGCCGACGCTGCGTAACACGGGCGACGATTTTCGAACCCGACCGCGTACAGACGACCGTCGTACGGCCGTTCCGCCAGTAGTCGAAATCGAGTTCCATCCGACAGGCGGCCTCGTCCCTGCATTCGAGATATGCGCCCATGCGGGCGGCACACTGGGACGCAGACAGTTCCCGCCCCGCGTCGGTCTGCATCAGACATTCGCCGGCGGCGGCCATCGTGGCCAGACGGGCAGTCTTTTCGACCATAAAATCGTTAAACCCCGCCGTCGCCGACCGGGCACAACGTCCGGCGGCGTACTCGCAGAGGAGTTTGGCGCGGAAATTGTCGACGAACTGGAAGACGGCGAAAAACGCGAACAGCAGGAAGAGCAGGACAACGGTCGTCTCCACCAACGCCTGCCCCCGCCGCCGCCGGGTCGACCGTGCGCGGCTGGACGCGCGTGGGGACATCAGTTGCCGAGTTCCTTGATCCCCTTCGGATCGTCGGGATCGTCAATCGAATCGACGGCGGCCTTGGCCCGATCGCCCAAATCGGAATCGATCGCCTGCGTGGCGCCCGCGACTTTCTTGCCGGCAGCCTTGCCGAAGTAGGTAAAGACGGCGATCAACGAGATGGCAATCAACGCAACGATGATGATGTACTCGACCATCGTCTGACCCTTTTTCGATTTCATGCACTTCATGTTTCTATCTCCTTTGAACGTTCACATCCGGCCGCCCGGCCGTCACGGATATTCGCTCGTCACGAGTTCCGTGGTGTTTTCCGATGCGCGCCGGGCGGCGGCGGCGAAATAGCACAGGACGGAACAAAGGACAATCAAGGCCGTGAATACGAGCACGTATTCCAGCATCGCCTGTCCGCATCTGTCCCGTGGATTTCTCATGTCCGTTCAATTATACCAAA
>CAZTHR010000223.1:0-3484 GCA_964613265.1 uncultured Lentisphaeraceae bacterium
CTAGCGGAAGATGAGAACCGTGCCCTTCGGACGAATGTAGAGACGGCCCGTGCCGGCAACGAGGCCGGACGGATGGGAGGCGTCGATCAGACCGGCCACGGACACGCCGTTGAGGCGCAACGTGTCCAACGCCATCGTCCCCGTGTAGTCAAGACGCATCTTCACGCCTTTCGCGAGATCGAGTTCAAGTTTTTCCGGCAGTTCCGGCAGAACGTCCTCCGCCACCTTCTTCACGCTGATCTGGTCGATGAACAGCTCCACGTCGGTCGCAGACCGTCCGACCTTCAGATACGTGCCGTCGCCCAATGGCAGACCGTTCAGCGACAACACGCCGAACGTGTACGTACCCGCCTTCGGCACAGTGAAAAGCGCACTGCGGAACACGAAGTTCGACGACGTAAGGCTCGGCGTCCGATAGATCTCGTTCGTCACGCCCGCATCGTCCACGAGGAAGAAGGATGCCTGGTTACCTGCATAACTGAGACTCCCCACGCCGTCCTTGTTGACCCAGACGCGCGACCGCGCCGAGAACTCCAGCCGATACGTTCCCGCCGCCGGGAACGCCATCGGCTGCGTGGCCGTGCCGCACTGGCACATGTCGAGCGCCTTTGTACCCGTGCCATACGTCACGCCGTAGGGATAATTTGGCCATAAACCTACCGTCCGACCCGGATCATCGACGTGAACGTTTGCCTTCTTCGTGCTGTCGCTCCCATCCGTGATTTTCGTGAGTGTCCACCCCTCCGCGTTCACGAACGTTCCATTCGTCACGCGTTCTTCGGTCTCCTCCACGTGGACGAGTTCGAAGTCGTCCACAAGGGCGCAAGCCACCTGTTTCTCAGAACCCACACCAATCTGCCGCACTTTGAACCGCACGGCCGTCGGCGCCGTCACCGTAAACGGCGTGTCGAACGTGACCGTCCGAAAGGTCGAGTTCCGGAAAGTGTCCGTCTTTCCGAGGGAGACCTCGTTGTCGCCGTCAATTTTCCAGACCTGTACTGCATAGCCGGCAGTGATCTTGCGACCGTTCCAGCGCCAGCCTGCATCACTGCGAATGCCACCCATCCGACAGCGCAAGCGCCACGTTCCCGGCGGCACGGTCATCGCCGCGCTCGTGGCCGTACCGTCCGTGCCGTAAAGCGCCAGATGGATACCACCGTAAGCGGATCCGCGATCTTGATAGCCGCCCTGGGCGGTGCCGCGCGTGACGAGGCAGACATCCGGCGTTCCGCTCTGCGATTGTACCAACGTCCAATCCGCCGGCACGTTCCCGGCACTGCGTACAAGCCGTACATCCCACGTGAAGTCGGCGCGTTCAAAATCGCCGTTGGGCAGCGGGCACGTCGTCTCCGTTGGAACGTCCGTGACAAGGCGGAACTTGAAGTCATCGAAAATCGAATGCGAATCCCCCGTGCCGACGTCGTGGTTCAAGATGAACGTATACGTGCCCGCTTTCACGCCACGGACGCGGAAGCGCTGATGGCGCATGGAACTTTCGACGTGGGCGAGCGCTGTGCCGATTTCGTTCGTCACGCCGGACGCATCCACGAGCGCCATCTTCGTCCATCCACCCGCATACAGGTTGTCCGTTTGATTTGCGGTCATGCGCCCGCCCGACAGGAACGTCAGGTCGTAGTCGCCGTCGACCGGGAACGTGACGGCATTCGACAGGATGAACGCCTGTTTCAACGCCAACACCTTCCGTCCCTGGAACGGATAGTCCGCATAGCGAAAATTGCTCTTCGCGCCGCCGTCAATCACCCAATGCCCGCTGTTCGCCTGCGCGTTCACGAGGTCGAAGAAGTAACATTGCCCCTGTGCGTGTACGACTTTCCACCCGTGATAGGCCTTGCCCACGTCCGTCAGTCGCAACCCAGTTGCGTTCCCTGCTGGCCAGTCCTCCATGTCCGCATTTTCCATCGTCGCCCAAATCTCCGAAGCCGGCCGAATCGGCACGCTCGTGCGCGGCGCGGAAAGAATGAGCGTACCCTCCGCGCCCGCGACGCGGAGTTTCTTTACGTCGGCCGCGAGTTCCGCAATACGGACGGCCGTCGTGGGCGCAAGCGCGAGCGACGCCGCGCCAGCGGCCTCCAGAGCCGCATCATCGGCACGGACGGCCGACAGCACCTCGAAATCGTCCCGCGTCAGCGTCAACGCATCGCCCGGACGCATCTTCAGCGTCGGTTCGACGGATTCAAGCTTGACGGCGTTCGCCGCAATGGACGTGGCGCCTACGTACGGCTTCGCCGTCGAATAGCCCACGTGCAGCCCGTTGGACGCAGCCTCGACCGTACCGTCGCCAACGAGTGCCGCCGCCGTACTGCCCGCCAACTCCACGGCCGTCCCGCGCACTGTCGTCACCGTCACCGCGCCCGGCGCGGCGGCCGTAGACCACTTCCGCACCAACCACTCGCCCACCTGCTGACGTTCCGCTTCGGAGAGACGGTTCGTGAACACGACCACTTCGCCGAGCGAATCGCCACCGCATCGCCAATTGTTTACCGCACTCCAGATACCCCGATCATTGAAGAAATTGCTGAAACTTCCCGCAATCGCCCCCGCCGTCCATTCACAGGCGTACGGCCCACGCGGAATAAAGTGTTCAGTGCCGTCGCAGACCTTGCCGTTCCAATAGGTCATCCCCGCCAACATGTCCGGACTCGAGTCAGCCTGCGAATACATCCTGTCAAGGCCACCGGACGTACTGTTCGGATGCCAGAAGATCTGCCCGTTCGTCCCCAACACGAACCCCCATGCATTCGTCACGTATCCGCAATAGAACACATGCCGAATGCCGTCAATCATCGCGTCCTTCGTACGATCCGCCGTCATGAACCGCATCCACGAACCGGACTCGCGCCCGTTGAAGTCCACGTACGACTGGCCGGGGCGGTCGTCGTAGTTTTTCACGACGGGGTACTTGATGTATTCCTCCCACGTGCCGTCCGCCGTCTGGTTCGTGCAGAAACTGACTCGCGCCTCGGCACAGTAGTAGGTGGCGGCCCACGCGCCAGCCGCATCCTTCGTTTCACGCACGTCGTACCAGCGAGACACCCCTGCGCCGTCCGCCGCCATCTCCAGCGTATTCGGCCGCGTCGCGTCGAGCCACAGCGCGGCGCGTTGCAGACAGGCGGGTTCCGTCAGTTCGGGCGCGGGCGCGTCGATGACGCGCAGACGCCCCTCGCGCACGACGACAGGCACGTCCGACCGCGTTTGGACGGCAGACGGCGCGAACGCCCACGTTCCCGAGCCGCCCTTTTCGATTCTCCGACCCTGCGGCGCGAAGTAGACGCTCCCCGCGAACGCCGTATCATTCGAGACAACGACATCCACGATTTCGCCGTTTCGGACGGCAAGATCGTCCGCGCCCGCAAACGCGCACAGACACCCGGCAGTCCACAAGACCCCCGATTGAAAACGGATGGATTTCACAACAGTGTTCAACTTCATGTCCACGACCTTTCAAGAAGACAAACCGATTCTG
>CAZTHR010000224.1:0-3462 GCA_964613265.1 uncultured Lentisphaeraceae bacterium
CCTTTCTCTCCTTTATCTAAGCACACACGTTGGCGCCTCGCCTGGCATCTTCTGGTACCAGACCTGGGTCTTGTACACGACGATCGTTGTTGGACCCGCCTTGATCGTCACGAACCCGTCGACATCCGGCTTCGCATACCCAACCTGCGAATACTGCTGCCCGCTGGGCGTCTTGCAGAACGTCATCCAGTAGTCCGCTTTCGCCGACATTGCTCCGGCGATGGTAATGATCATGGCAAGAATCACAACTCTCATTTTTCCGCCTCCAGCGTTAACATCCTATTCTTCCCTAACTGCCACCACGCAAGCAGATGCCTTTCCTTTCTTTAATGCGACTCCGAAGAGCTGAAATCAACGCCGTCGATGCTGTTGGACTTGATCTGCCCCGCCTTGACGTCGGCGATGAGCGCGTCCGTGTCGACCGACGGATGGAACGGGGCGATCGTCATCTGGAAGTCGCGGCATTTGCGCATCCGTTGAGAGGCTTGCTTGAGCGAGAACTTCTCAAAAAAGTCGAAGATGTCCAACCCGCGCCCAAGGTTGATCGCCCACGTGTCATCAACCAGAATCGCCCTGTCGTGCGAAGCGTCGTACGTGTAGTCGAACGCCACGCCCTCGCGCTCCAAGTCCTCCTTCAGCAGTTTAAACGCATCTTCCTGTCGCGTGGGTTTTTCCTTGTCGACGGTCGTGTGGAGCGAGACGCTCAGGTCTTCTTCCAAATCCTCGTTCAGATCGACGATCAGCTGCAGCAGTTCCGTGAGATTTCTGATCTGGTGTGACTTGTAAATGTACGGGTCGATGATGACAATCTTCTGCGCACCCTTCAGATAATCTCCAAAAAGCGCCTTGTAGGAAATGCCGCGCTGGTTCTCCTTGACGTGTACGTGTTTCGGCCCGAGTGGAGGCAATTCAGCGGAATCGAATTTCACCGGCGCCCACATGGCGCTTCCCGACGCAGCGGCGGCCGCCACGGTCTCACCGGCCTTCGCAGGTACGCCGGCCGCCACGGTCTCGCCGGCCGCCACGGGCACGCCGATCTCGCCGCCGTGGGCCGATTCGTACTCGCTCTCTTCCAACGTCTTGACCTGCCGCGTCTCGCCGCTCGACAGAACCGTGTACTCGAACACCGCCGGCTCCGCCCGGAACGTCTCGTCGATCTTGTACAACTGCTCCTTGACGCGCTTGCGCCCTTCCGCCGCGAAGTCGACGATTTCAAGCAGTTGCTCCTCGGTGTACTTTCCGTCGGGATAGAGCAGCTTGATCATGCCGGAACACGTCTTGCGGATCGCCGCATGGTCGCGCGCGGAAAGCGTCGGGGAGAACTTGACGTACTTGTTCATGTCGTCCGAACGATCCACGAGCCGCAGTTTGTGCAGAATGGCGGCAATGTAGTCCGTAATCAACCCGTACCCGCTTGAGAAGCTGCTCTTCTTGAGCGGCGACATCTCCCAGCCAGGATTGTAGAGGTGGATGCGGTCGAGGAACGCGCCCTTGATGAATCCCGTCGGGATCGACTCGAAAAGATGCGTGTGGCGCATCATGTACGGCACGTTGTGCTTCGTGTTCCCCACGAAGCAGAGCGACGCCTGCGCCTCGTGCGGCCCCGCGCCACGGTTGAACGCCTTGTTCGCCAGGTAGTTCTGCATCGTGTCGATGAGGACGGCATCCGTCGCCCGCCCCTTCTGCTGCTCGAACTCGTCCCACGCGACGTTGTCCCAGTACGCGACAAGCCCCAACCGCTCCCTGTTGCCCGTGATTTTGACGAACAGCCGTGGCGAGGTGACGTCGCCGCCGCTCACCAACACGCCGTAGGGCGAGAACTCCTGGAACACGTGCGATTTGCCCGTCCCTTTCGGCCCCAGTTCGACGAACGCAAAGTTCGTCTCCACGTACGGCAACAGCCTCGCCAGCGCGATGAACTTTTCCCGCCGGTTCATCACGCACGGGTTCAGTCCGACCGTGTGCAGGATGAAGTCGATCCACTCGTCCTCCGTGAATTTGCCGCGCATCTCCGCGTACTCATCGATGTCGACGTCCGGAATCTGGATCGGCTTGAACTTTTCGATCTCATAACGCCTCACCACGTCGTCGCCGTTGTTGTAGCGCAACGTCACGATGCACCACACGCCCGTGCCGGACAGCAGTTTCTCGTTCCCCTTGACGTACTTCTCGTCAAGGAAAAGACCGTCAAGCTGGAGGTTCTCAAGGGAACAGAAGTAGGCGTCCGAACTCTCGTCGAGAGAGGCGGACACCTTGTCGATCACGACGTACGTCCCCTTTTCCCGAATACGGCTTTTGACAATCTCGCACTCGGCGCGGTTGACGTAGTTGTCGATGACGATGTCCTTGACCTTCTGCTTGCCGTCCTCCACGACCTTCTCCTCGGCGGAGGTGCAGTACTGCGCCAACAGATACTCCAGCACGAACGTCGGCACGGCCAGATTGTTCTTCACCTGAAACGCGAGGTCCTTCCGGACCACACGCCCCACGCACGTTTTGAGAATCTTCTCCTGAAGTTTCTTGTCCGCCTCAACGGCTTCCGAATACGCATCTTCCATCATCGTTTCCATCGTCTTTTCCTTTCTTTAGCCTTTCTTTAGAAATCTCTTTCGACAAGCGTCTTGTTCGTGACCTGCTCCTGCACGAGCGGGTTCAGCCGGTCGTCCGTGTCATACGCCTTGAACGTCAAAATGCCCATGCCGGGACTGTCCAACAACGTCAACTCGACAACGCGCTCGCGCGCACACGGATCCGCCTCCGTCGAGTCCATCACGACGGTCTTTTCCTCCGTGACCCGTTTGTCGCCCGCGTACAGCGCACACACCACCGTCCGCCGCTGCTTGCGCGTATCCACCGCCTCATCCTGAAGGAGCTTCACCGTGAGGACGCTCGAAAGAACAAAAAGCTTGCGATCCACAAGCGACACGTTGACCTTCTCGCGGGCGTCGGGCCGCAGACATTGACTCCGCAAAACCGGTATCACGAGCTCCTGCAACGAAGCGCCACCGTGCGCATACGCATAGCCGCCCGACGCGGCAAAGCGGGACGTCCCCGCCGGAACCGCCACCCGGACGTCGCTCTCCGCCATCGCCGAAACGGCGCTCAACGGAAACTTCTCAATTCCGTGAATCGCCGCGTCCGACCGCGTGAGATAGTACCGCGTCGTCTTTTCAAGCGGCGCCTCCGAGGATTCAATCGGAATCTTGTCCTTGTCCTCAAAAGCCATGTCGTTCAGCAGAAAGCCATGGTCGGAAACAACCAGCACGTCCGCGACGTTGTACGTGCTGTGGATGCTCGCAATCAACTGCGAAAGCTCCTCCACGCACTTCCGACAGGCCTCGACGGTTTCCTTGCCGGACGTCCCATGCCCTGCGGAATCGATCGCGTCATGATACACGTAGACGAGCGGACGCTTGAACAGCGCACGTTTCTCATCCCGCGACATCTGAGCCAGCGTCGCCG
>CAZTHR010000225.1:0-3449 GCA_964613265.1 uncultured Lentisphaeraceae bacterium
GGAAAGCATATAATGTTCCCGAAGAAGGAAGAAGGAACATGATCGAACGGAGCAAACCGAAAATCACGATTTGTGTCGGATCCAGTTGTTTCGCGCGCGGGAACGAGAAGAACGTCGATTTCGCCGAGCAATATCTGGAAAGCCGGGGCTTGAAAGACGAAGTCGACTTCGAGATGGAGGGCTGCCTCTGCACGAACAACTGTGCGGCCGGCCCGATCGTTATCGTCGATGGCAAAATCTACACGCATGTCGACCAGGGGTTGATGCGGGACATTCTCGTGGGGCTTTTCCCTGAGGAGAAAAAATAGCCATGGGTCCCGTCTACACAACCGAGAACGGCTGCCAGGACTGCTACAAATGCGTTCGGCACTGCCCCGTCAAGGCCATCCGCATCGTCGGCGGCAAGGCGAGCGTCATACCCGAAGCGTGCGTCGCCTGCGGCGAGTGCGTGAAGGTCTGTCCGTCGCACGTCAAAAAAATCCGATGCGACTTGTCGCGTCTCCGTTCGCTGTTGGACTCTGGGGCGAAGGTCTACGCCTCGGTGGCGCCGAGTTTTACGCGCTACTTCAAGGGCGTGTCCATTGGGCGTCTGGCGGCGGCGTTGAAGGCGATCGGTTTCGCGGGCGTGTCCGAGACGGCGCATGGCGCCGAGTGCGTGAGCGCCCACGTCTCGAAACTCCTGGAGGTCTGCCCCGATGTGCCGGTGATGATTTCAAGCGCCTGTCCGGCGGTGGTGGACATGATCCGCAAATACCGGCCCAGCTGGATTCCGACGATTTCGCCGATTCCCTCGCCCGTGCGTGCGCACTGCAAGCTTCTGAAAGAGGCCTACGGCAACGACGTGAAGGTCGTGTTCATCGGGCCTTGTGCGGCGAAGAAGAACGAGAGCGACGCGCATCCGGATCAGTTGGCGCTCGCCGTTATCTTCCCTGCAATTGAGCAACTGCTCGAAGAGCGAGGCGTTTTGCCGGAACTCATGGAAACGGAAGCGGAACTCGCGCTGGGACCGGCCGAAGAAGGGCGGTTCTACTCCATCGAAGGCGGCATGAACGACACGATTCGTGATGGCACAGATCGTGTGCGGTTCATCTCCGTGTCGGGACTTGAGAACCTCCGCCGGCTGATTGCCGAGGATCCGCCCAAGACGAAGAAGGGGCGGACGGTCTTTATCGAGGCGCTGGCGTGTCCCGGCGGCTGTGTGAACGGTCCGGCGATGACGGAAGAGGTGGCGACGCCGCTGGAAACGATTTTCGCGACAGACGAAATCGCACCCATTCGCACAAGCGCCACACGGTGCTTCACGCACTGCGGCGGCTCCAACTATCCCGCCGCGCCGGTGCCGCGTCTGGACGTGGATGCGACGATGATCACGGCTGCGCTCGCGCGTGTGGGCAAGTTTACGAAGGCGGACGAACTTAACTGTGGCGCCTGCGGGTACAACAGCTGCCGCGATTTCGCGCGGGCGCTGCTCGAAGGCAAGGCCGAGGAGGCGATGTGCCACAATTTCCTCCGCCAGAACTTCCAGCGTACGTCGAACGCGCTGATTCGCTACATTCCCGCCGCCGTGGTGATCGTGGACGGTACACGCGCCATCACGGAGTGCAACCGCAATTTCGCCGAACTCGTGGGCGCCGTCGAGGTCTATGAGGCGTTGGGTAATTTGAACGCAATTCTCGTGGATGAGTATCTGGCCGACTTCGGCGACCTCTTCACGGCCGCGCTTGAACACGGTAGCGAGATTGAGAAGTTCAACCAGCACCTCGGTGATCGGATTGTGAACATTTCCGTCTTCTCAATCGCGAAGGGGAAGTTCGCCGGCGCCGTCATCCAAGACGTCACGAAGAGCGAACTTCACCGCGAGCAGATCGCGGAACGGGCGCGGGAAATCATCAGCAAGAACGTCATTACCGTTCAGCAGGTGGCGCGGCTTTTTGGCGAGCACATCGCCGAGTCGGAGATTCTGCTCAATGAGATCGCGGGGTCGTATCAGTCGCAGACGAAAGCCGAAAGCCATGGCTTCATGAGAAGCGGGGGCTTCAATTGACGGACGACCTGTTTATCGAGATGGAGGCCACCCAGTTCACGAAAACGGGGCAGGCCGCCTGTGGCGACGACATCAAGCTACTGACGATCGAGAAAGAGAACCGTTCGCTGGCCGTGCTGTCGGACGGTCTTGGATCAGGCATCAAGGCGAACGTTCTCGCGACGATGACGACGACGATGGCGCTTCGCTTCATGCGTTCCAACATCGATTTGTTGCAGTCCGTGGAAATCATCATGGATTCGCTGCCTGTCTGCGAAGTCCGCAAGATCAGCTACGCGACGTTCTCGATGTTCGACTACATTCTCGGCGGCCGTGCTAAAATCGTCGAGATGGGAAACCCCGCCTACGTGCACTTGCGCGGCGTGGACGAAGTGACGCCGGTGAAAGACCGTTCCGTCGTGTCCGAACACTGGCCGGATCGGGAGGTTCGCGAAGTGGAGACGGACGTCCGCCCCGGCGATCGCATCATCTTCTGTTCCGACGGCGTGACGCAAAGCGGCCTTGGCATGGGGCGTCTCTTCAAGTTCGGTTGGCGGCGCAGCGGCATGTTGGCGTTCGCCCAGGAGCAGGTTTCCGGCGAGCCGGACATTTCGGCTGCCGATCTCGCCCGGCGAATCGCGTGTTTTGCGCGTAACATCACGCCCGACTTCTGCAAGGACGACATCAGCTGCCTCGTGATCTACTTCCGCCATCCGCGTGTGCTGCGCATCCTCACGGGACCGCCCTATTACAAGGAACATGACGCCGAATTCGCCCGTCAGGCGAATCTGGGCGAAGAGCACGTGGTGGTCTGCGGCGGTACGACGGCGAACATCCTCGAACGCGAACTCGGCACACGCGTGAAAATCGACATGCGGGCCATGCGCAACGCGGGCGGATTGCCGCCGAGCGGCCTCATGCCGGGCGTGGGCCTCTGCACGGAGGGCATTCTCACGCTCTCGCGCGTCTGCAAGGCGCTGGAAGAGCGGCAGTACCCGGAAAGCCTTCCCATGGCTGCGCGTCAGATTTTCGAGCGGATTCTGAACCATGACCGCATTGAGTTCGTAATCGGCACGAAAGTGAACGAGTCGCATCAGGATCCAAACATCCCGCAGGATCTCGAACTGCGCCGCAGCGTCTTCAAGCGCATGGAGACTGCGCTGGAGAAGAACTATCGGAAGATCGTCACGGTGAACTACTATTGACGCGCGGGGACGGCCGTGGACGCGGGAATTGAACGGCGTCGGATACGGTGAACGGGCGCACATTCGGGGCGATGAAAATTCTTTGATTCAGGGCGTTGACAGTGCCGCGATAAAAGAGTATACTACACCCTGTTTTCGACGATTCGGAGCGTAGCGCAGTCTGGTAGCGCGTTTGGTTCGGGACCAAAAGGCCGAGGGTTCAAATCCCTCCGCTCCGACCA
>CAZTHR010000226.1:0-3402 GCA_964613265.1 uncultured Lentisphaeraceae bacterium
TCTAGCGGACGATGATTACGAGCGCACGGGGCGTCGTGTCCTCGAACTCAAGATCCGCGAACTCGTAGTGCGTAAGCGCCTTGCCGATGGAATGATGCGCCACGGCCACAGGGCCGACGTAGACGTTCGCCGCGCGCGCCACGTCCTGCGTCTCGGCATGGACGAGCGTGCCGTCCGCCGCCGTGAACGACAGCACGAACCGGTCGCCGACGCCTTCGCGCGTACGGACGGCGCGGACGGTGAACGGGAAGTTTGTACAAGCGCCCGCCGCAACGTCAAACCCCTTTTCGATGTTGAACGTCCCGTCGCCCGGATCCGCATCCTGATAGGCGCGCAGGTATTTGCGGTCGCCGTTCAACCCCGCGTAGAGCATGAACGCATCGGCCTTCGCCGATTCAAGGGACGACCGCACCATCACGCCGAGGCGCGTGTTGCCCGTATGCGTTCCACCCAGTCCCGTCACGCGGAAGGAACAATCGAACGTCCCACGCCCCGCCGCATGATAGAGGAAGGTGGCGCAATCCGTTCCACCCCACATATCATTGCCAGAAGCCGCCATCTTCCAGGCATTCGACGTCGTCCCCTGGAGGAACGCCGGCGCAGCATGGGGGCCGATCTGCGCAAAATGCCAGCCGTCCGGATAGGCGAGCGGTACGTCTGTGCGAAGGGCGCGGGGCAACGGTCCCGACGCGGTTTGCCACGTCAGCGTCGCCGCGCACGACGCCCGGTTCGCCGGGCGATACGACATGTAGACGTCATGCGAACCGACGGCGAGTTCCACCGCTGTGTTGACGGCAAAGACCTGCCCGTCCACCCACAAATCAAACGTACCGTCCGCGTCTTTCATGACCTCGGCCGTGTACAGATCCGTCTGCGGCGCGTAGAAACGTCCGTGCGCAAGAATGCGCGGCTGGTTGCCCGCGTCCTCCGGCACATCCGTTGCCGTCCACGACCACGCCAATGGATCGGCATCCGCTTCCGCCACGCACGTCTCGTTCGATCCCGCGATGGCGTCGGCGCCCGCGTCGCGCAAAAACGCCACACGCCCCAGACCTAACGTCTCCCCTTCGCTTTCAACGGGGATGAACTCGACGCCGCGCAACGTGGGATTCTCCTTTTCGCGCAGAATGTCCATGCGAATCGTGCCGTCGAGCGCGGGCGTCACCGTTGCCTCGAAGACGGACGGGCGGTATCTCTCGCCATTCGCCAGCTTCAGCGAATCGATGCCCCGCCATTCGTCACGCGCAAGACGGTTGACCGCCAGACGGAAGGTTCGCTTTCCAATCGTATCAAAGTAGTTCTCCACCAAATGCAACCGCAACCGGTACGTCCGCGCACTGTCGAACCCGGGAAAGACGAAACGGTACGTCTGCTTATCAGGATCCGTAGCCGACAAACCGACAATGCCCGTCAAGTAGACGAGATCCGGCGCTTGGTCGGGAATGACATTCTGCGGGACCTCAAACGCATTCGTCGACGTCGGCGATTGCGTGAACGGCCCGACGTGGCCGGCACGAAACGGTCTGTCGTTCACCCATCCGTCCGGCGGCTGAATGTCGTCTTCCGTGAAGTTGACGCGCAAGGCGGCCGAGAACGCACGTCCACCCCGCGCCGCGCTCGTCCACGGCGACCACGCGCCGTACGTCGTCCCGTCTTCCGCCACAGCACGGACGCGATACCACCGCGTCCCTGTTTCAGGCACGTCGAAATCGAAAAAGCCCGCCACGGGAACGTTCGTCACGAGACACGTGCCTTCCACCGTTTCAGCGGGTGCCGTCGCCGCGTCGACGTACCAGATGTCATAGACGTTCTGCGCATGGCGCGTTTCGGGAACGATACGCGCACCTTCCGCGAACGCCGTCACGACGAGTGCGGGAACCTCCGATGCGAACGGTTCGTCCTCGCGCGCGAACACTTCCACGGCGCAAGCGGACAGCCCGGTGAATGTCGAACCCGCCGTATTGGTGAACGCAAGCGTCAACGTACCGTTCGCGTCGGCGGCGGACGTCATGTCGAGATACCCCACGCCGTACTTCCGATAGCCGCACGCCGCCAAAGCGTCATACGACGTCTGGGCCAGGGCACCGTTCGTGGAGACGTCGATGAGGCGTGTTTGATTCGTGTCGGCCGTACCGCTTCCCTCAATGAAGTGGATACGGAATGCATAGGCGGCATTCGCCGTCAAGTTCGAGAACGCAAACGCCATCTTGTTGTCCACGCCCCAGGCGTAGTTCGTGTAGACGTCTCTGTTCGCGGCATACTGCCCTTCGACGCCGGACGGTGCCGCAACCTTGGTGAGATCGGGCTTGACGCAAGAGGTCAACACGGCGTCCGCCGGGACGAAACGGCCGGCCGGCGCGGTCAAGCCCAGCCCCACGGCGTAACGCGCGCGGCGGCGAATGCCGTAGGAAACGACCGTCCCCTCCGCCACGCCCAAACCGTTTGAGGAAACGACGCGGTAGTCTAACTTCTGCGTCGCCGTTGCCGGCAGCGTGAGAACGACGTTCGTCTCCGTCGTCTCGGCGACGTTTTCCCACGCGCCACCGTCCATCTGTCGCTGGACGTAGTAGGCGAACGCATCGCGCGAAAGCGGCCAGTGGAGTTCAACTTCGTCCGTCTTTCCGTTCGACTTGAACATCGGCGCAGTGACGGCCGCCGGCCCGTTCGTTCCTGCCAACGTGACCACGTTGAGGGCGGATTGATTGCTGGCTCTTGGAAACGCAAAGGACAACGTGCCGTCCGCCATCGCCACGACATCGTAGGAGAATTTCCCGACCTTCGTTTTTCCGCCACAGTCCACAAACGGTGTCAACTTGACGTCCGCACCGGACGCATCCTTCACGTTCTCGCCATTGATACACACGTACTGGGCACGTCCACAATCGTCCCATGGTTCGTTCAGATAAACGTCCATCCGGTATGTCGCACCCGGCGTGAGGTTGAGAACGTTGAAGACGTCGAATTCATTGTCCTTTTTCCCCTCTATGTGGACGTAACCCGTACGGGTAAACGCATTCGTGGGCAGGGAGGCGAGATCCTCGGCGGAGAGATTCGACGTGCCGGGCGACGCATTGGAACCCGACGTTTTGGTGGAGGACGGATTGACCTGCCATTGAGCGCGGAACGGGAAGACAGGCGTCTGCCCGGCCTCCTTGTTCAGGCAGTACATGCCGAACACGCGTCCGAAGACGGGTTCGGCGGGTGCAGGGTCACCCCCGGAAACGTCCTCCACCTCATCCGCGAAAAGACCGCCCGTACAAGCGGCCAGTAGACAACAGGCGGCGGCTCTCAGCTTCTTTACTCTCATCGGCAACACTCCTTTGTCGGTTCGAACGGCGCACGCCCCGCGCGATACGCCATTCCACCAAGTTCGATTATGCCGAGGATTATACGATTTTTTTT
>CAZTHR010000227.1:0-3392 GCA_964613265.1 uncultured Lentisphaeraceae bacterium
TGGGGACAGACCCCAGCAGTTCCCTGGGGACAGGCCCCCAGGTCGCCCCCATCGCGGCCCTCGCCCTGTCTGGCGCGCTTGCCCACATCCTCAACCACGCCTTTCTGAAAGGCGGCCTCTTCCTCGGCGCGGGTTCCGTCCTGCGTCAAACGGGCACGCTCGACCAAGACCGGCTCGGCGGCCTCTTGAAGCGTCTCCCCAAGACAGGAACGCTCTTCGTCCTGAACGCGCTCGGCCTCTCCGGCCTTCCGCCGCTGAACGGCTTTTTGAGCGAACTCCTCATCTACCTCGCGGCGTTCCACGCGATTCGTTCGCACGTCCCCGCGCTGATGGCCGCCGGTTTTCTCGTGATTGCCGCCCTCGCGCTCACGGGTGGCCTCGCCACCGCCGCCTACGCGAAAGCAATCGGCGCGACCTTCCTCGGCGAGCCGCGTTCGGATGCCGCCGCCCGCGCCGTCGAAACGCCCGCGCGCATGTGGCTCGCGCCGCTCGGGCTTTTCCTCGGTTCGCTCGCAATGACCGTCGGAACCGTCATCTGCGCACGCCTCCTGCCGCCCGCGCTCGGCATCGCCCCCGTGCCAAAGGAACTGCTTTCGTCGCTCCTCGCCGTCGTCGGCCTGTCGCTCGCACTCGTCCTTCTCGTCGCGGCACTCGTCGCCGTTCGTCGCATCCTCTGTCCACGCGGCCGCGTCAAACCCGTCTGCCCGACCTGGGACTGCGGCTACCACGCCCCAACCGCGCGGATGGCCTACACGGCGACGGCCTTCACCCAGCCGCTCGTCGATCTCTTCGCGCCGTTCCTGAAGCCGCGCCACCACCTCATTCCCTTCAAGGGACATCCCGCCACGCCGACGGACGCCGCGTTCGTGACAGAGACGGACGACCGGACGCTCGTCGGATTCTGGCGGCCGCTCTTCACGTGGTTCGCCCGCCTCTTCCAGCGCGCGCATCTCCTGCAAAACGGCTCGCTCCACTTCTACATCTTTCTCGCCCTGCTCGCCGTCCTCGTCCTCCTCGCGGCCTCACTTGTCTGAACCATGAACATTCTCTACTTCCTTTGTGCGCTCCTGTTCGCGCCATTCTTCCTCGGCCTCGTCAACCAGACCAAGGCCTTCTTCGCCGGACGGCGCGGCCCCGGACTCTTCCGTCTCTACTTCGACCTCGCAAAGCTCCTGCGCAAGTCGTGTCCACGCTCCGCGACGTCGACCTGGCTCTTCGACCTCGCCCCGTCCATCGCCCTCGCCACAACGCTCCTCGCCGCACTCATCTTCCCCTGGTCCCTTGAAACGGACGCGACGACGAACGCAGCCACCGCGCCCCTCGCCGCCCTCTCGTCCGTCGTCTTCTTCTATCTGCTCGGCACGGGACGCTTCTTCACGGTGCTCGGTGCGCTGGACACGGGCAGCGCGTTCGAGGGCATGGGCGCGAGCCGCGAAGTCCAGTTCTCCGCGCTCGTCGAACCGACCGTCTTCGTCCTGCTCGGCTTTCTCGTCCTTCTGACGGGCGGCGATTCTCTCGCCGACCTGCTGGCCGGCTATCCGCCGGGCGTCTGGGCGCATCACGCCGCGTCGCTCCTGCTCGCGGGCCTCGCCTTCTTTGCGATTCTTCTCTCCGAATGTTGCCGCGTGCCGTTTGACGATCCGGAGACGCATCTGGAACTGACGATGATCCACGAGGCGATGATCCTCGACAACGCCGGGCCGGATCTTGCGTTCATCCACTACGGCGCGGCGCTCAAGTTCGAACTGCTCGCGGCCTTTCTCGTCGCAATGCTCCTGCCCACGTTGCCGTGTGCGCCCGCCCTGCGCTTCGCGCTTTTGATGGGCGGCGTTGGCGTGACGGCGGTCGCCGTCGGCATCGTCGAATCCACATTGGCGCGCATGCGATTCCTCAAGACGCCGCAAGTCCTTCTCGCGACACTCCTTCTGACGACGCTCGGCGCGTTGCTCTTCGTCCTCTTCTGAACCGGGAGATTCCCTTCTATGATCAGCGCATCCGAAATCCTGTTGACCCTCTTCCTGTTGACAAACCTCCTGCTCGCCGGGACAGGACGCCTCCCGCCCGCCATTCGGCTCGTCGCCGCGCAAGGCTGGTTTATCGGCCTTCTGCCGCTCCTGCTCTGGAACTGGGCGGACGCCGGCACGCCCGGTCTGCGCATCTGGACGGTCGCAACCGTCAACGCGCTCGTCAAGGGGCTGGCCCTTCCGGCGCTTTTGCTCTACGCCGTGCGGAAAGTCCACGCCAAGCGCGAAGTCGAGCCGCTCGTCTCCTTCCGCGTCTCGCAGCTGCTCGTCTTCCTGATTGTCGCGGCCAGCTTTGCCGTCGGCAAGCTTCTGCACGTCCACGAGACAATTGCGAGCGAGCTGGCCATTCCCGTCGCCTTCGCGACGATGGGCACGGGGCTTTTCCTGATCTGCTCGCGGCGGAAGGCCGTCACGCAGGTGCTCGGCTTCCTCGTCTTCGAGAATGGCATCAGCGTCTTCGGCGCGGGCATCCTGCTCGAATACGGACTCATCGTCGAACTGGGGATTCTGCTCGACGTCTTCGTGCTCGTCTTCGTGCTCGGCATCGCCATCTACCAGATCAACCGCACGTTCGCCTCGCTCGACACCGACAAGATGAACCGCCTCGGCGACATCCATCTTCTCCATCACCACCACTGAGACAAGGCGAGCCGACCATGTTGACATTTGACCGAAAGAGGCGGGCGGTGCTCTTCGCCTTCGGCGTGGCGATCTCCGGACTGGGCATCGCGCTCTCCACGCAGGCGGGGCTGGGGACGACGCCCATCTCCAGCGTTCCATGGGTCTTGACGTGCGCGACGCCGCTCTCCTACGGTACGCTGACGTTTCTCATGAACATCCTCTTTGTCCTCGCGCAGATCGCGATTCTGCGTCGGCGCTTCAAACTCTTTCAACTGCTGCAGATTCCGGCGACGGCGCTCTTCGGCCTCTGCATCGATGCCGGAATGGCGCTCACGCGACCGCTCGTGACGACAATCTATCCCCTGCAGCTCGTCCTGTTCGTCTGTGGGGCCGCCCTGCTCGCCATCGGCATCGTCTGCCAAGTTCATTCGGACTTTCTCTGCGTGCCGGCCGAAGCACTCATCAAGACAATCGCGCAGACGTCCAAACGGCCCCTCGCACGGGTCAAGACGGCGTTCGACGCCACGCTCGTCCTCGCGGCCCTGATCATCTCTTTGGCGCTGCTCCGGCGCGTCGAAGGCGTACGCGAGGGCACCGTGCTCGGCGTCTTCCTCGTGGGGTGGTTCGTTGGCCTCGCCCTTCCGCGTCTGCGCGGCCTCCGCAAAAGCTGCTACCACTGGGTCGCAACCTGACAACAACACGCACCGCCGCATTTATATAAATGCGGCGGTGCTTTGCAACGATTTA
>CAZTHR010000228.1:0-3371 GCA_964613265.1 uncultured Lentisphaeraceae bacterium
CGTCTTGTCGCCGTTTGGTGGAAATGCTAGAATGGCGGCAGTTGAATTTTCATGAAAATGCAAATGACAGGAGGTTCTCGATGCGGACGAAATTTGGCTTGTGGACATGGGCGTGTGTGATGGCGTTGGTATCCGCCGCTACCCATCCGCCGATCACGGGCGATGACGTGAAGCGTCCCTACGAACTGGTGTGGGCGAACCGCGTAAAAGATCTCCACGCGCCGTTCGCGCCGTTGACGGATACGGCGGGGTGGACGGTCGAGACGTCCCATGCGGTGGCAACGTTCATGCGGACGACGGATCGGCTGCTCTTCGGCGACGGTGTGTGTCGGCTGACCTACCGCGCCACGGGCGCGAATCCTGTCGTGACGTTGCGTCCCCCGCAGCCGATTCCCGTGAACGGTCCGTTCGACACGGTGAGTTGCTGGGGCTACGGTAACAACCATAACGGCTATGTGCGCGATCCGTCCACGCCGTCCGTCACCGTGACGGCCCATTTTGCCGATGCGGACGGGCGGACGTTCGCTGTCAAACTGCTCTATGTCAACTACAAGGCATGGTTTCAGGGGTGGGCGCGTCTGTCGCCCGACCAAATCGCCCGCACGGCGCGAGGCGCGACGTTCACATCCCTCACGGTAACGGGCGGTACGAACGCCGAAGACCGGTCGATCGACCTCAATAGTCTCTGCGCGTTTACGGAGACGTTTAAGCCGTTGTCGTTCGCGCCGCGCGCGAAGCGTCCGAACCGCGTCTTTCCCGACGCGCCGCCCGGCAACAATGTCGGGACAGGGTTGTTGCCGTTTCCGAATACGCCGTTGGGTGTCGTGCCGAAGACACGTCCGGCGGCGGAACTTGAAATCGCCCTGCCGCAGCGGGCGTCGAACTGGGACGACCTCGCGTTCCGCTGGAAGGGTGGCGTCTGGCAGCGTGTGGCGACGGATGGCGGCTTGTGGTTCGCCGATTTGCCGGCGGGGCCGGATAAGCCGCGGGGGGCGAACCGGCGCCGCATCGAGACGGGCACGGCGGTTGTGACGAATCGCGTCGTGCCGCTCGACGTGACGGTGACGGGGCGGCTCGAACCGTCCGGCGACGTGGTGCGCACGCGTTTCCATGTGGAAGGCCGTTCGCTCGTTGTCGACGTGGCGACGGACGCGAAAGACATTCGGGAAGTCCGTTTCGGCGCGTGGGCGAATCCGCCGGCGGACGTGCAGTTCGTGCGTCTCCCCTACTATTCCTACGGCAACTGGGGCGCGGCGGAGCGTCCGGGGGTTCTTGCGGCGGCATTGGGCGGCGGGCCGTTCTTTCACGCGGCGACGTTGGACTGGACGCAGTCGAACGCGAGCGAACCCGTGGGCGGGTCGATGCGCTGGGACGGTGCGCTGGCGGCCAACGGCGGGGTCCTCTACGGCGAAAAGACCGACGGTACGCGGAACGTTTGCCGCGAACGGTTCGTCTATACGTTTTCTGACGTTTTCGCAGACGTGCTGCCGAACGTGCCGAATCCGCCGAGTCCATGGCGGCACGTCACGGGCACGGGTGTGTGGCGCGCGCACGGCGCGGGGAATCGCGAACACGACAAGGCCTACTGGCGCGGCGTCCGCGCGCGCGGCCTCAAGCATGTCATCGTCACGGATCACGAGACGTGTTGGCGCGACGGGGACGAGAGTTTTACGTTCCGAACAGACCCCGCGCCGAAAAAAGGCGGCGACAAGGGACTGTACGATTACGCGCGCGTGATGATCGATGAACTTGGATTCGTCTACGGGCCGTACAACAACTTCACCGACTTCGCGCCGGTCAACGCGAATTGGCATCCCGACCGCGTGGCGCGTCATCCCGACTTGCGGATGCAGACAGCGTGGGTGCGTTGTTATGCGCCCAAGCCCGCCTACGCGGTGGAGGCGTGTGCTGCGTTCACGCCGATCAACCAGCGCAAATTCGGTTTCAACACGGCGTACTGCGATGTCCACACGGCCGTGACGCCGTGGAGCCGGACGGACTACGACGCGCGTGTGCCGGGCGCGGGGACGTTCGCGGCGACGTTCTACGCCTACGGTGAAATCATGCTGATCCAGCGGATGAATTGGCGCGGGCCGGTCTATTCGGAGGGCGGCGTCCACTGGATGTACTGCGGACTGACGGACGGCAACTACGCGCAGGATCAGAGCTACAACATTTCCATCAATCCCTGGCTCGTCGATTTCGACCTCCGCCGTCTCCATTCGCTTGCCTGTAATTTCGGCATGGGCGACGTCGGGATGTTCTATCCCGGCAAATCCGCGCCGACGAACGCAGACGTGAAAGTCGATCGCTTCCTCGCCGCGACGGTGGCATTCGGTCACCCCGGCTATCTCGTGCCGTCACCGAAGATGGAGGATCGCAGCTACTTCATGATCCAAGCACTCGCGGCCCGCTATACGCAGGCCGATGCAGTTGAAATCCGCTACCTCGACGCGGACGGCACGGCGTACGAGACGTCGCGTGCGGTGTTGAACGGCATCTTCCGCCGGTCGCAGGTCGCGGTGACGTATGCGGACGGGACGTTCGTGGCGGCGAACGGTTCGACGACCGAGCCGATGAAGTTGAAATGCGGCATTGAACTTCCACCGAACGGCTACTGCGGTTGGACGGCGGACGGCGGCGTGTTCGTCTACAGCGGGCTCGTGGACGGACATCGCGTCGACTATTCGGTTTCGCCGGAATACGTGTACATGGATGGGCGCGGCGTCGCGACGAAGTTGCCGGGTGGTTCATGCACGGGCGCGGTCGTGCGTCTGCGCGAAAAGGACACGGGCGTGTGGCCGAGTCCGACCGTCGCCGATTTCGTGTCGCGTAGCCGTGCGCCGTCGGGGACGTATGCGTCCATCGCGTCGGTAGTTGAACAACCAACCTTGCCGTCGTTGTTCTGCGTGGCGATGCAGCGGCGTGGCCGTTCGGTCGAGGCGGTCGACCGGGCGGCGGGCGCGTTTGCGGGCAAGGGGGGCTTGGCGAGCGGCGGCGTGTGGAAGAACGGCTTGACGATGCATCCGCCCTATCGCGACGGCGCCGGGCGCGTTTTTGCCCAGTACCGTTTGACCCTGCCGAGGCGTCCAGTGGCGTTCCGCGCAGTTGTGGGGAAGGGCGATGGCAGCGATCTGGGCGACGGCATTTTCTATTCCGTTGTCGTGGAGGATGCGGACGGGACGTCGAAGGACGTGGCATCCGTCCATGTGGCGAAACACGCTTGGCTGCCGATTGTGGCGGACTTGTCGCCGTGGGCTGGTCGCCGAATCAAACTGTCGTTGGTGGCGGACTGCGGCCCGTCCGACAACACGGCGGGCGACTGGGCCGCCTGGGCGGATTTGAAACTGGACTTCCTCAAGTAAACGACG
>CAZTHR010000229.1:0-3364 GCA_964613265.1 uncultured Lentisphaeraceae bacterium
ACTGAATTTCAGTTAGGAGAATCCATGAACCCGTTTGTCTATCAGAACCCGGTCAAGGTCATTTTCGGAAACGGCACGCTCGCCCAGGCGGGCGTCGAGGCGGCGAAACTCGGCCGCCGTGCGCTCGTTGTGAGTTACGGCGACGGCAGCGTGTCGGGGACGCTCGCGAAAATCGCCACGTCGCTCGATGCGGCCGGTGTCGCCCACGCGGCGTTCCTTGACGTCGTGCCGAACCCGCCCATCGAGATGGTGGCGGTTGGCGTTGAACAGGCGAAGGCGTTTGGCGCAGATCTGGTGATTGGCGTAGGCGGCGGTAGCGCGATGGACGCCGCGAAGGCGATTGCCGCCGGGGTACTCTACACGCATGGCGACCTTTGGAACATGGTCTATGCCTCCCACGCCCATGTCACGGCCCAGCCGCCCGAAGCGGCGTTGCCGCTGCTGCTCGTCCCCACGCTTCCTGCGACGGGCAGCGAGATGAACATGTGCGCCGTCGTTTCCTCCACGGCGCGGCGGCAGAAGAGCTACATTTGGGCGGACTGTCTCTTCGCAAAAACGGCGATTCTCGACCCCGAACTCACGTACTCGTTGCCGCCGTTCCAGACGGCTTGCGGCGCAGTCGATGCCATTAGCCACGTGTTGGAGATTTTCGTAAATGGCCAGCCCAAGAGCGATCTGCTCCACGAGTTCCAGCTGGGCGTCATCCGCACGATCGTCCGTAACCTGCCGCGCGTCCTTGCGAACCCGACCGATGCCGACGCGCGCGCCGAACTCATGTGGGCGGCCACGTGCGGTCTGAACGGTTGGGCGTCGCCGGGCGATGCCTGGACGCCGATGCACCAGGTGGGGCATGTGCTGACGTCGAAGTTCGGTATCAATCACGGCACGTCGTTGGCCATCATGATGCCCGCCTGGATGTCGTATTTCAAGTCGATCAAGCCCGCCCCCTACGAACGTTTCGAGCAGGAGATCATGTCGATTCCCGCGTTCAAGGCGTTCATCGGGACGTGTGGCGTCCCCACGACGCTGACGGAGATGGGGGTCACGAAGGACGACATTCCTGCAATCGTCGCAGGCGTGAAAACGGTCTCGTTCAACGCCGATGGCGTTCTGGCTTCCAATCCGCCCGTGACGACGGACATGTTGGCCGAGATTCTCGAACGCGCCCTCTGATGCTGCCATGATTCTCGCCTACGATTTCGGTACGGGGGGCATCAAGGCTGCGCTCTTCAACACGGCGGGCGTGTGCGTCCGCAGCGCGTTCGCCGCCTATGCGACGTTCTATCCCGGCGAGGGGTTGCACGAACAGCGGCCGGCCGACTGGTGGGAGGCCGTGCGCACGAGCACCCGTGCGCTGGGCGACGTCTCGGCCGTCACGGCGCTCGGCATTTCCGGCCATTCGCTTGGCGTCGTGCCAATCGACGCGCAGGGTCGACTCCTGCGCGAATCCGTACCGATTTGGAGCGACGCGCGCGCGACGGCTGAGGCCGCCGCGTTCGGCGCGGATGACGCCTGGTACTTGAAAACGGGATGCGGCTTTCCCGCTGGCCTCTACGCCGCGTTCAAGTTGATGTGGTTTCGTCAGCACGAACCCGACTGGTTCGCGCACGTGGACACGGTGCTCGGCACGAAGGACTGGGTCAACTTCAAGTTGACGGGCGTGAAAGCCACCGACCGTTCCTACGCGAGCGGCACGGGCGTCTACGATTTGAAGACGCGGGGCTACGACGCCGAACTTGTGGCGCGGACGGGACTGCCGGCCGGAATCTTCCCGCCGATTGTTTCCGCTACCGACGTGCTGGGGACGGTGCTGCCGCCAGTGGCGCGGGAACTGGGCCTGCCGGACGGCGTTCGGGTCGTTGCGGGCGGCGTGGACAACTCGTGCATGGCGCTCGGCGCGGGTGCCTACCGCGAAGGCTGCGCCTATGCGTCGCTCGGTTCGAGCGCGTGGATCGCCGTGTCATCTGCCGCGCCCGTGCTTGACGCGCGGACGAAGCCGTACGTCTTCGATCACGTTGTGCCGGGACAGTACGCGAGCGCGTTGGCGATTTTCAGCGCAGGGACGTGCTACTCGTGGTTGCGCGACGTCCTGGGGCTGGACTACGCGGAGATGGATCGTCTTGCCGAGGCGGCGGGGCCGGGTGCGCATGGGCTCTTCTTCAATCCCTCTCTGGCGGGCGGAAGTTCGCTCGACGTCTCGCCGCGCGTGCGCGGGGCGTTCGCGAACCTGGAATTGCGGCACACGCGCGGCGACATGGCCCGTGCCGTGCTGGAGGGCGTGGCATTCGGCTTGAAGACGGCGCTCGACGCGCTGGCGGATCAGGTGGCGATTGCCGAACCGCTCATGCTCGTGGGCGGTGGCGCGAAAGCGGCGCTTGCACGGCAGATCTACGCGGACGTCTTCAACCGCGCCGTCGCGAAAAACGCCATCGGGCAGCAGTGCGCCGCGCTGGGCGCGGCCGCCGTGGCAGGCGTCGGCACGGGCGTGTGGTCGGATTTCGGCGTCGTCGACGCGCAGGCGAATGCGGCCGATTCGCGCGTTTCGCGTCCCGATGCCGCCCGTGCGCAGATCGCGGCGGGGGGCTATCGCCGCTTCGGCGCCTTGGCGCGGATGCTCGGCTGGTGGGCGGAATCTTCGGAAACGTGAATGCTTGATTTGAAATGACAGGAAACGGGAACATGACGAAATTGACACAGGCGGACGTGGCGCAGATGATGGACATCAGCGCGGTTCAGGCGCAGAGTACGCGGGCGGACATCGATGCGGTCTGCGCGATGGCGCGGGCGTTCAAGGTCGCGGCGGTGTTCTGTCTGCCCGCGCACGTGCCCTATATGCGCGAGCGGCTGGGTTCGGGAACGGGCGTGAAACTGGCGAGCGTGAGCGGTTTCCCCGGCGGCGCGGAGACGACGCGCATCAAGGCGGAGACGGCGAAGGAACTGGTGGCCCTCGGCTGCGACGAGGTCGACATGGTGAACAACATCGCCTGGCTGAAAGCGGGGGACGAGAGGGCCTACAAGGACGACGTGGCCGCTGTCGTGGCGGCGGCGGAGGGGCGTCCCGTGAAGGTGATTCTCGAATGCCACTGGCTGACGGACGAAGAGATTTTCCGCGGGGCGCAGTGGTGCCGTGACGCGGGCGCGAGCTGGGTGAAGACGGGTACGGGCTGGGCGCCGACGGGTGCGACGGTCGAACGCTGCGCGTTGATGAAAAAGGCCGTGGGCGACGCCTGTGGCGTGAAAGCCGCCGGCGGTGTGCGGTCGCTTGAGACGCTCATGCAGATGTACGATGTGGGGACGCGCCGTTTCGGCATCGGCGTCAAAAGCGCCCGGCAGATCCTCGACGAAGTGTCCGCGCAGGGGTAGC
>CAZTHR010000230.1:0-3356 GCA_964613265.1 uncultured Lentisphaeraceae bacterium
ATGGCGTGAGCGTCGCCAACGTCGAGAGGATTTCGGGGAGAAGCTGCTTCTTGCGCGAAAGAATCCCCGGCAACGCAAACACGTCGTCTGCGCCACGCCGCCACGGCAGGGCGCGACGGACGGTCTCGGCGCCGCTGAACAGCAGTTCCGAATTGCCGCGCACGGGATCCGTCACGAGCAATGCGGCGAAGTCGAGGCGTTCGGCCTGGCAGACGCGATCAAGCGCCGTCTGCAGGGCATCTTGCTGGCGATGGAAGAGCGCAAGGTTCGATTCCTCGATCTGCGCCAGGGAGAAGCGGAAATCCCCTTCCGTGTAGGACTTGCGGTCAGATTCGATTGCGTTTTCCGGGGACAGCGTGTTGAGCGCAGAACCGACGGACATCATGCCGTCCATCAACGTCTGTGCCGTCTCGCCTGAAATCTTCTCCAGCCAGGCGGCAATTGCATGGTCGGCCTCCGTCGTCGTCGGCGACTGAAACAACAGCGTATCCGCCACGACGCCGGCGAGCAGGATGCCTGCCACTTCACGCGACGGGCGCAGCCCCGCGCCACGGAACATCCGCGCCACGAGCGTACACGTCGATCCCACCACATCCGCCGTGTAGCGGATGGGTTCGGGCGTCGACGTGAAGGAAATGCGATGGTGGTCGACAACTTCGAGGACGGGAATCTCCTCCAGCCCAGGAATCCCTTGATCCGCCTCGTTGTGGTCGACAAGGATCATACGGTACGGCGGCGTCTCCGCGAACGCGCGTTTGAGCAACGTACCCATCAACCGCCCTTCCTCGTCCACCACGGGGAAGTGGTTGTGGGAATTGCGGAGTACGGCGGCTTTGATATCGTGAATACGGTCTGATGCCTGCAGAACCTGTAGACAGGCATGAAGCGGCGCCGCACCCGTCGGGCGCGTCAGATCGTCCTTGGCTATGAAGAGCGAAAGGAGTTTGGCGGGCGAAAGCATCCCGCAGAACGAACCATCTGCCGCCGCGACGGGGAGGGAGGATTCCCCGCTCGCCTCAAGTTTGCGCAGTGCGTCGATCAGCGGCGTGGCGGCGGAGATGATCGGCACGTCGGGGGACACCAGATCGCGCACACGCACGTAGACGTCGCCCACGCAACGCGGCGGCGCAACACGGAAATGATCGAACACCCATTTCACGCGGTCGGGCAGACGACCGGGGCAAATCGCCTCGACGTTGCACCAGCCCGTGCGGCGGCGCAGATCGGCCAGCGCAAACGCGCTCGTAATCGAATCGCAGTCCGGATTGCGGTGGCCGCAAACATAGACTTTCTGATACACCATCATGTACCTCCCCGCGCAAAGCGTGGCAATTCCGTTTCAAACGACAGCGTCTCGTGTGTACGCGGATGAACGAACGCAAGCTTCCAGGCATGGAGACAGAGCGTATCGCCCCGACGGCCATGGCCGTATTTCGCATCGCCGACAACGGGATGGCCGGCCTCGCGAAAATGGACACGGATCTGGTTCTTGCGTCCCGTCTTGAGCGTCACCTCCACGAGCGTGGACGCGAACGCGCCCGTGCGAACCACCGGCTGTACCTCCGCGCCCGGCACGAACTTCCGCCATTCCGTACGGGCGAACTTGCCCGCCGCCTTGTCCGCGACGCTCGCGACGAAGTAACGGTCGTCCTCCTTCAGATAGCTCTCGAAAACGCCCGCATCCGCGTTGAGTGTCCCCTCCACACGGGCGAGATACGTCTTCGTCGTCAGGTCAGACCAGTTCGCGCGAAACCACGTCTGCACGGCCTCATGCTTCACCACCATCATCACGCCCGACGTTTCGCGGTCAAGCCGATGGACGAGGTAGACGCGACGGCTGCTCTTCCACTGCCCTTTGCGCACATAATCCGTCAGACGCGATTCCACGCTGTCTTCCGTGCTGCGGGGCGGCGTCTGCGTCAGCAATCCCGCCGCTTTCTCGATGACGATCACGTCCGCATCCTCGAAGAGGATTTTCATGCCCTGCGGCGTGTGATTCCGTTTTTTCATCCTATGCGTCCCTCGCACCTGTTCACTTCACCCGACGGATATCCGCGCCGAGAGCGGCCAGTTCGCGTTCCACAGCCTCGTAGCCGCGATCGACAGATTCGGCGTTGAGGATGGTCGTCCCGCCCTTCGCGCAAAGCGCCGCGAGGATGAGCGAAATGCCGGCCCGGATGTCGGGCGACGTGACGACGCTGCCGACGAGCTGCGTGGCGCCCGTCACGACGACACGGTGCGGATCGCACTGGACGATTTTCGCGCCCATGCCAATCAAGTGGTCGACAAAATAGAGTCGGCTTTCAAACATCTTCTCGAAAAAGAGACACGTCCCCCGCGTCTGCGTGGCGAGGACGATC
Source organism: uncultured Lentisphaeraceae bacterium (assembly GCA_964613265.1). GTDB lineage: Bacteria > Verrucomicrobiota > Kiritimatiellia > RFP12 > UBA1067 > RUG572. The sequence continues at coordinate 2,361 of CAZTHR010000230.1, forward strand.
AGTACACTCATCAAGTCGCTCGGGAACATCGGCCATGGGCCGTCGGCAATGGACGGAATCGCGTCGCCGAGATCGTAGGCCATCTGGCGGCGGCGCCGCCGCGCCGGCATCCGCAACGTCCGCGCCGCCGCGTCGCACGTCCACTTCACGCCGAAACGAGCGAACACACGCGAGAGAATAGCAAAGACGTCGGGGTCGATTTCCGTCAACGTCATTTCACCGCCCGTCACGGCGGCCGCGACAAGATAGCTTGCCCCCTCGATGTAGTCGCATCCCACACGGACGGTTGCGCCATGGAGCGATTCCACGCCCTCGACAATCAGGCGGTTCGTACCCGCACCGAACACGTGCGCCCCCATCGCGTTCAACATCGCGCAGAGATCTTGCACGTGCGGTTCACAGGCCGCGTTGTAGATTTCCGTGCGCCCCTTCGCCAGAACGGCCGCCATGAGAATGTTCTCCGTCGCGGTCACGCTCGCCTCCTCCAACAGAATCGGCGTACCGACAAGCCCCTTCCCTTTGGGAACACGAATGTCCATCCCGCGCCGCCCAACTTTCACCTGGGCGCCCAGCGCCGCAAAGCCGGTGAAATGCGCGTCCAACCGACGGCGGCCGATGTCGTCACCGCCCGGCGGCGGCAACCGCACACCACCCGCCCGCGCCAAGAGCGGCGCCGCGAAGAGGACGGATGTGCGAATCTTCCGTGCCAGCAGGGCATCGAGACGCGCCGTCTTGAGTTTCGGCGACGACAGGACGGCCGTTCGTTTTTCCAAATCGCGTTCGACTCGGGCGCCAAACTTCTCGGCACAGGCGAACATATTCGCCACGTCGGCAATGTCCGGCACGTTTTCCAACACGACCGGTTCATCCGTCAAAAGCGCCGCCGCAATCATCGGCAGCGCCGCGTTTTTGTTGCCCGTTACGCGATGCGTACCGGAAATCGTTTTTCGACCCGTTATCTGAAATCTGCTCACGCGGAACATTATACTATATTTC
>CAZTHR010000231.1:0-3356 GCA_964613265.1 uncultured Lentisphaeraceae bacterium
ACTGACGAACAGAAAAAAGGAATCGGACATGAAACTGAATCTTGAATCGATTGCGACGCAGGCGGATGCCTGGGCGGCGGCGGGCGTTGCGTTGCCGAAGTTCGATATTGCGGCCATGCGTACGCAAACGGCCGCCGCGCCGGCGTGGGTGCATTTCGGCGCGGGCAACATCTTTCGCGGGTTCATCGGTTCGCTCAACCAGCGGCTGCTCGACGCGGGCGCGACGCAGACGGGCATCGTCGCGTGCGAGACGTTTGACTTCGAGATCATCGACCGTATCTACACGGCGTTCGACAACTTGACGTTGAACGTGTTGCTCAATCCCGACGGCACGACGACGCGCGAAGTGCTGGCGGGCGTCGCCGAGGGGGTGAAAGCCGATTTTTCGGATACCGCCGCAGCCACACATCTGCGGGCCATCTTCCGTAATCCCTCCCTCCAGATGGTGTCGTTTACCATCACCGAGAAGGGCTATCGGCTCACGCAGCCGGACGGAACGTATCTGCCCGTGGTCGCGGATGATCAGGCGAATGGCCCGTCTGCGCCGCGTCACGTGATGGCGATTCTTTGTGCGCTTCTCCTCGAACGTTTCAACGCGGGGCGTCTGCCGCTCGCGGTCGTGTCGATGGACAACTGTTCCCACAATGGCGAAAAGCTGCAGACCGCCGTGTTGGACATTGCCCGCGCCTGGCGGGCACACGGGTTTGTGACGGACGCATTTCTGGACTATCTGCGAGATGCGGACACGGTCGCGTTCCCGTGGACGATGATCGACAAGATCACGCCGCGTCCGCACCCAAAAGTACAGCAAATGCTGGCGGACGACGGCATCGAGGGCATGACGCCGATTCAGACGGCGCGGGGGACGTTTATCGCGCCGTTTGTCAACGCCGAGAAGCCGCAGTACCTCGTCGTCGAAGATCGTTTTCCGAATGGCCGTCCGCCACTCGAACGCGCGGGCGTTTTCCTCTGTGACCGCGACACGGTGAACCTTGCCGAGAAGATGAAGGTGACGACGTGTCTCAATCCGCTCCACACCGCCATGAGCGTGTATGGCTGCTTGTTCGGCTACACGCTGATTTGCGAGGAAATGAAGGACGCGGAGATTCGTCTGCTCATCGAACGCCTCGGCTACGCGGAAGGGCTGCGCGTCGTCACCGATCCGAAAATCCTCTCCCCCCGTGCGTTCCTTGACGAGGTTGTCAACGCGCGTCTGCCCAATCCGTTCATGCCGGACGATCCGCGCCGCATCGCGACGGACACGTCGCAGAAAGTCGGCGTCCGCTTCGGCGAGACGATCAAGAGTTTCATCGCCCGACACGAGGATTTGGACACGCTTGTCGCCGTACCGCTGGCCATCGCCGGTTGGTTCCGCTATCTGCTGGGCGTCAATGATCGTGGTGAACCGATGGAGGTTTCGCCCGATCCGTTGAAGGACGAATTGCAGACCGCGTTGCGCGGCATCGTCTGGAACGATCCGACGTCGTACACGGGACAGCTGCGGCCGATTCTCGCGAATGCGTCGATTTTCGGATTGGATCTCATGTCCACGCCGCTTGGCAGTCGAATTGAACGCGATTTCGTCGAACTTCTCCAAGGGGCAGGCGCCGCGCGTGTGACTTTGCGGCGGGTGCTGGGGGCGGTCGGCGGCGCGGCATGAGCGGGCTGGAGCAGTTCGTCTGTCGGCAATGTGGCGCGTGCTGTCGGATTCCGAACGGCATCGTGCGCGTGTCGGATGCCGAAATCGCGCGGATTGCCGCATTTCTGGGCGTGTCCGAGGCGGCGTTTATCGAACGGGAATGCGAGGTTGCGCCGGATCGGAAGAGTTTGGTGTTGCGGAACCGCGCGGATGACGCCTGTGTCTACCTGACGGACGATAACCGTTGCCGCATCCATCCCGTCAAACCGGACAAGTGCCGCACGTTCCCGTTCGCTTGGCGGAATCCCGATTCGGATGCAGTCTGCCCCGGTCTTGAAGAACTTGGTTTTAAGAAAATTGAAGGACAACAGAAAAGATGAACACGCAGGAAAATAACGAAGGTGCGAAGGCGGCGGCCGTCGCGGACTATGCCCAGAAATACATGGATTTTCTCGCCGTGGCGAAGACCGAACGTCGCGCCTACGCCGAAGCTGTGCGTCTGCTGGAGGCGCAGGGCTTTCGTGAACTTGCGGACTTTCAGACGCTTCGTCCGGGCGACAAGGTCTTTCGCGGCTACCACGGGAAGACGCTGTTCGCCGCCGTGGTCGGCCAGGCGCCCGTGACGCAGGGCATTCAGGTCGTGGGCGGGCATACCGATGCGCCGCGTCTCGACCTCAAACCGAAACCGCTCTATGAGAAGGATGGCGTGGCCTATTTCGACACGCACATCTACGGCGGTATCAAGAAATACCAGTGGCTCGTGTTGCCGCTCGCCCTCTACGGCACGATTGTGAAGAAGGACGGCACGGCGGTGGAGGTGGCGGTGGGCGACAAGCCGGGCGATCCCGTATTTATGATCAGCGACATCCTGCCGCACTTCGGCAAGGAACAGCTGGAGAAAAAGGCGAAGGATGCCGTGGCCGCCGAGGACATGGACGTCATCTGCGGGCTGGGATCGGTTGAGGAATATTTCAAGACGGCCTACGGCGTGACGAAGGAAGATCTGTTGAGTGCCGAACTCGAAATCGTCCCGGCGGGTACGCCGCGTGAAGTCGGGCTCGACCGTGCGCTTATTGCCGCCTATGGCCACGATGATCGCGTGTGCGCGTTCGCCGGTCTTCAGGCCCTAATGGACGTCGTGGCAAATGGCCACGTGCCGCCGAAGACGTGCGCGGTCGTCCTGTGCGACAAGGAAGAGATCGGCAGCGTGGGCGCGAGCGGCATGGAATCCTCGTTCTTCGAGAACACGGTCGCGGAATTGATTGATCGTCAAACGCCGAACGCGCGTGACATTGACGTTCGCCGGGCGCTTGAACGGTCGCAGATGTTGAGTGCGGATGTGTGTGCGGCAAGCGACCCGCATTTCCCGGATGCCGATTCAATCGGTAACGCGGCGCGTCTGGGCGCCGGCCCGTGCGCGATCAAGTACACGGGGCCCGCCACGAAGGCGGGCGCGTCGGACGCTCGCGCCGAATTCATTGCGGAAATCCGCCGCATTATGGACGACGCGCAGGTTGTCTGGCAGATGGCTGAACTTGGCCGCGCAGAGAAGGGCGGCGGCGGTACGATTGCCAAGTGCATGGCGCGGTTCGGCATGGATGTGATCGACTTCGGGACGCCGCTGCTCAACATGCACGCGCCGTGGGAGCTGGCTGCGAAAAACGACTGCTATCAGACCAAACAGGCTTACTTCCAGTTCTTCGTCAAAGGAGGTTGT
>CAZTHR010000232.1:0-3352 GCA_964613265.1 uncultured Lentisphaeraceae bacterium
GGGCGAATGAAAAAGTGTAAAAAAGAGAACGCTCAGTCGCGCCGCAGGGATTCGACGGCGAAATCGACGGCCCGGCGGAATGCGGACGGTTGGCCGGGCACGGTCACAAACAGGTGTGTACTGCCGGGCGGGCATTCATAGCGAACGGAACAGCCGAGCGCCTCCAAACGACGCACGAAGCGAACGCCCTGGTCACGCAGGACGTCGCAGTCCGCGCCCAGTACGTGGACGGGCGGCAGACGGCGGAGGCGGGCATCGTCCGCGTAGATCGGCGAGATGCGCGGATCGCGCCAATCATGTCCCTGCACGTAGGCCGCGTTGCAGACGTCCATGAACGCCGCATCCATGCCATAGCCCGTGGCAAAATCGCGCCACGACGCCGAACCGTCCGCCCGCGCTTCGGTGACAGGGTAGTACGCCACCAGCGCATAGGGAATCCGCCCATCCCGTTGCAACGCCAACGCGGCGGTCAAGGCCAGATTGCCACCCGACGAATCGCCCCCCATCGCGATTCGCGCCGGATCGCAACCGAACCGTTCCGGCCGTGCGTGGACGTCCCAATAGACCGCACACACCATGTCGAGCGCCTGTGGAAACGGATGTTCCGGCGCCAACGGATAGTCCACGGCCAACACGGCCACGCCCTTCGCAGCCAACGCGCCGCAGTAGGCCGAACAGCTGGCGACACTGCCGATCACCCATCCGCCGCCATGGAGATAGATCAACAGCGGCAACGAGCGGGAGACACCCTTCGGACGATACAGGCGCAACGTTGGCGAAACCCATTCGGCGACAACGCCCGCCGGCAACGGGGCGCACGTGTTCCGCGCCGTCCGCACGGCCACAAGGTCGTGCGTCGCGCCATTCGGCACCGTGGCCGCGCGAATGGCGGCAATCTGCCGCGCCTGCACAGATGCGTCCCGCGCCGCAAGAAACGCGGCCGCCTCCCGTGCGTACGGCGTTGCATCCGCCGCCACCTTCGCGAGCATCTCGTCTCTCCTTAATCTTGCTTGGTGACGCCCAGGCGCATCAACGGCAGAACCCGTTCCGCGCGACGGTCGAAGTTGAAGACCGTAAAGCCGTCCAGGCCCAACTCGCGCACGACTTCAATCTGACGGGCCAAGCGGACGCCCGCCGTGCCGTCGTTCGGCCAAACGGACAGGCCGATGCCCGGATAGAGTTTCGCCGAACCGACGACTTTCTTCTGCTGCGTCACCTGGCTGCGGAACATCGCCGCCGATTCAATGTAGTCCATGTTGCAGACGAAATCCAGATACCCCGCCCGACACCACGCGCTCCAGTCCTGCCCCACTTCGCGCGGATCGCTCTGTGCGTTGCGGAACACAGCCGCCGACACTTTCACCTTCGGCGCCTCCTTGCGGACGCGCGTGGAAACGCCCTGCACGACCTTCGTGATGTTGTCCACGCGAAACGCCCGCCAGGCGGCCGCGAGCGCGTCGTCCGCGCGGACGTCCGCCGGCCAATTGGCGACCTTCCGGCCAAGCGTCGCCTCAAAACGTTCGCGGCAACCGTCGCAAAAACAGCTTCCGCCGTCCGGGTAGCGGATGTAGTCGAAGTGGACACCGTCCGGCCCCTTCTTCGCCAGTTCCAGCATCGTGTCGATTTCCAGCTGCCGGTTGGCGGGATGGGACGGACACAGCCAGCGCGTCTTCTTCGTGCCGTTGAACGTAACCTGGACGCGGTTGGACGCCACCATCGCCTCCTCGAACGCCTTGTCCGTGTACGCCCCCATGTTCCAGCAGACCTTCCAGACGTGGCATTCCACGCCCTGTCTGCGACAAGCCGCGAGACAGTCGTCGAATGCGTCGCCGCGCACGGCCACGTCGGCATGGACGGGGAGAACGGTGGAGTTGTAGAACGCCACACCGCCCCAGCAGAGGTTCGGCAGAATGGCATTGAAGCCGTGCTTTTTCAAGAAGCGGATTGACTCGTCCCAGTTCCGGTCGCCTCCCAGCCCACGTGCGCTGTGACACCAAAACGCGCGGAACTCGCCCGTCTTGGACGGCCGCCCTTCCAGCCATGCGAGCATCCGCCGCTGTTCCGCCTCGAACGCCGCTTCGTGCGCCGCGATTTTCTCCTTCAGATCGGGCGCGAGATCGCAGACGATCGCCTTCATCAACTGAGCCGACGCACCGTCCACGCCGCCGAGCCAGACATGGCCCATGAACAGGCCACGCGGCGTCCGCACCAAGGCCGGCAGCCCCATCGCCTCCTGCTTGCCCGTGCCCCACTCCGCAACGACCTCCACGCCCGGCCCCGGCGCGACGACGCGTGTGATCCACGAGGCTTGCGGCGCGAAATCGGGCTGTCCCGCCAGCCCCGTCCCCGTCTTCAGAAAACCGCCGATGGACGCCCCGCCGTTGTCGGACGGGCGAACCGTCCCCCGCGTCTTGATGCCCAGCAACGCGCCGAGCTCCGACGGCAAAGAGTAGCAGACCAGCAACCGCCGCCCCCGCGCCACGTAGTCCGCGAGTAACGCCGCCTTCGCCGCCGGAAACGACGGATTGTAGGGCAGCACGACGGCGGCGGTCTTCGCGAGCAGATTCGTCGTCAGATCCGTGTCCGCCACGAGCGCGTTCTCCACGCCGATCGCCGTCAGCGTGGCCGATACCGTGCCGCCGAAGGCCAGATAGCCCTTCGCCTCCGAACCGCCCTTCGCCGCGAGCGAGTCCGCGTAGACCACGAGGACGTCCGGATCGCCACCCCGTATCGCCAGATTCGCAAGGGCGCAAACCGCCCGCCCCTCCGACGCGCGCCAACCGCTGATGCGCACGGTCGAGACGTTCTCCCAGCCGGCGGGACGTCCTTCGACGGCGCAGGACGCTTTCGACACCGTCACACGTTGCCACGCACCACTTTCTTCCGGCGCGAACGTGCCATGATACCAGCCATCGCCACTCTTGAAATAGCAGCTGAACGACGCGAACTGTCCGAGATCCGAGCAGTAGAAATCGAACTGGATGCCCGACCGCGCCCGCAGATCCAACGGGAGCTTCAAGTCCCACGTCACACGCGCGGGCTGCGCCGCAAAATCGACCGGCATCCGCACGACGCCCGACGCCACGTGCTGCACCCGCGTCCCGCCAAACATCCGCGCCACTTCGGTCGCGTTCGTGAGCGCCCGCCACGCGGGCAGAACGTCCGCCGTCCCGACGGCCGGCGCGGGCGGCAGCGGCGTGTCTTTGTCACGACACCCTCCCGCCATGAGACACGCCCACGCCACCACACCCAATAGCCCCACCATTCCCAGGAATTTCGACCTCCTTAGGAAACCCGACATTTTGTTGTCTGCAATCTTCATGGCGGGATTGTACCAAAACACGCCCCGTCT
>CAZTHR010000233.1:0-3350 GCA_964613265.1 uncultured Lentisphaeraceae bacterium
AACGCGCCGTTCCAGACAGGACGGACGCGGTCTGCGCTGCGGGGGGCGGGATTGACGGCGTGGCGTCCGTCGCCGCCGCTTCGCCCGAACCCACGACGACGGCCGGCGGGCGTTTCCGCGTCGCCGTGCGCCCGGCGACGAACGGCCTCGCGCGGCCGGCCGATGCGGCGCTGTTCGACCGCTGGCGGCGTCGCGGCGCGGCGGACGACGCGTTCCGCCTTGCGCCGCCCGGCTGGTGGTTCCGCCTCCCCGACGGCTTTTCGGACGGCGTGACGGTCTTCTCGCGGGGCGAGATCCGTCCCGCCGCGCGGACGCCCTACTTCCCGCCCGTCTTCGCGGGGCGCGTCTCGCTCCTCCCGCAGGCGCGGTGGCATATGCTCGGCGGGGGCGCGGCCGAATCCGGACTCTGGCGCTGCCTGACGCCGTCGAACACGCTCCTCGTGGGCTGGACGAACGCCGCGCCCGGACGAGACCCGTCCACGCCGACGAACGCCGTCGCCGAGCTGTTCCGCGACGGGCGGTTCGCGTACCGCTACGCCGACCATGCTGTGGAATACGCGCCCGTCCTGCCGTTCGACTGGGACGGCGACGGGCTTGAGAACTCGGTCGACCCCGACCCGCGCGTCGCGGGGCCGGACGCGCACGGCACGGACGCGGCGTGGTGCCTGGCCGTCTGCTCCAACGTGTTCGCGGCGGCGGAGACGTCCCGGCCGCTGCCCTACACGAGTTTGCAAACTCGTGTAGGGGTTGGAGATGGAGTGGCCGCCGCGCCGCCGCCGGGCGTCGCGTGGCGGGAGGGCGTGAACACAAACGCCTACTACTTCGTGGACGTGGTGGCGGAGCGCGGGCCGGCGCCGGTCTATTTTCAGTCCGACCGGGAGTCGCGCCTCGGCTCGCCCGTCGTCGTGGCGCTGGCCGAGGCGACGAACCGCGTCCCGCTCCTCGTCGGCGTGAAATACGCCGTGACGTCCGAGGTCCCGTTCTCGGTCTCCGTGCCGGCGGCGGGGAATCGTTCGTTGGCGATGCGCGAAGTCTTCGTCACGACACATTCGCCGACAAGCTGTGAAATCGAATGGCCTGTCCGTTTCGAGTTCAAGTCCATCGGAAACGAGACGGACACATTCTCCGTCGGGGTTTCACCCGACGGGCTCGACGGGACGTTTACGTGGGGCGGAGAGTCTGTCGTGGCGGTTGCCGTGCGGACGCTGTTTACCCTGCGTGGTTTGGCGGAGGGGTGCGGCTGCTATTCTGGATTCGGAAACGTCGTATCCTTCCATTGCGGCGGTTGCTGCTGCGATGGTGGCTGCCCGGCGTTCGGTACGTATGTGTACGAGGGGGGCGAGTTCAGTTTTTCGGGCGGTTCCTGCGGATGTACGGACGGCGGCGAAGACGGCGGGGGCGATTACGGTGGCGACGGCGATCCGACAAAACCGTCCTCTCCCTCCGTGTCCGTCTCCTTTAGTCCAAAAGTCGTACTTTTGGAAGAAGCCTGTGAAACAACCCCCGGCGTGTCGTGTGCGAAACGGTCGACGCGTACGACGCTTGTCGTCCAGATCGCGGGGAACGTCCATGGAGGGACGTTGACGCTGTCCACGCGAAACGTGGACCGTCTGAAGGGCGCGGAGGAACTAGACGGGATGTCCGTCGCCGTGTCGGTGGGGGAACAGTACTCGCGGGAGTATGTTCTTGAAGGCGATGCGGCAAGCAGTTCGGAACGCGACGTCGAGGTGTCGGGTACGTTTGTCGAGAACATGACGGGGCATGTGGCTCGTTCGGGAACGGCGGCGGCCACGGTTGTCGAGGTGGCGTTGGAGGCGGACGTGGCGGCGCTTGGGAATCCCTGCGCCCATCGCCGTCGTTACGGGGTTGGCGAGGATGTCTGGTGTGTCCAACGACCGGCGTCGCCCGAAGTCGGATGGCGCTCGGACGGGGGCGGGACTTTTCGCGTGGACGGCGGGGACAGGGTGTTTGAGTGCCCGTTGCGGGCGGATTCGGGCGGACTGTCGGCCGAATACGCGGGGGCGTCGCTCCATTTCGATCTCGAAGTGGTCGAACCCGACGCTGTCGTGTGCGATTACGCGGCCTTTCTCGGCGATTCGCAGGACGGGCTGGGCGCCGGAATGCTTCTCCGCATACAGTTCTCGCCGTTCTCCGTTTCGTTTGCGAATCTTGAGATGCAGGAAATCCCGGCCGATCTTGGGAACTGGCCGCAGTGGGGGGCGCATTCCGGCTATTTTGACGACATGGCCTACTACGACCGATGGTGCCATACCACGGCGTGGGGGGCTGGAACGTGGCATGGCGTCGACGAGTTGAACGCGATGGGGTTCGACCGATCGCGGATCTGGACGTGGGCGAAACCGTGGTCGAATGGGCGGCTGTCGTGGAAAATCCCCTACGGCTGGCGGCGGAAGAATTCCGACACGGCGGTCTGCGCCGGCGAAATCCACCCACCTTCGTATTCCGTCTGGTCGATGTCCCCGGACTTCCTTGAAAAGACAAAGCATGGGCATCGGGTCGGGCAGTCGGCATCGGGGGAGATCTTTTTTGACGGAGTTCTACAGTATGAAAACGGACAAGAGTAATCTGGCGGGGATTTTCGCGGCCATCGTCCTTTCCGCGTTGTTGGCCGCATGTTCAGAGGACGCGGGGCGGCCATCCCGGTCGCAAGCCGTTGCCGACGAACCCGCGCGTGTCCGCGTCGAACGCGGAATCGACACGTTGAAAATGGGGCTTGCGGCGGGGCGCGTTCCTGCGCCCGACTGTTTTACAGGGCTGGCGACGGAACTGACGGAACTGTCGCGGGAGGAACGGTCGGCGGTCTTCAAACACGTTCAGACCACTTTCGCCTCGCCTCGCCTTTCCACTCGGAATCTCTCCGAACGGGGGACGCAGCTGGAGGGATATCTGGCGGTCGTCCGTTCGCTCGCGTTTGCGTTCGACGGCGGGACGGAAGACCGAGAGGAAGTTTGGGATTTCCTTTTGCGGACGCTGGAATCCGTCGCCCGCGAACGGCGGATCGTGAGGGGCACTGATTTCAAGGCGGATGTTCCACCCGTGGGGATGTTCGTGCCGACGGACATGTACCTGTCCCGTCTTGACGGATGGATTTCACAGGCCGTTCGAAGGGGGTTCGAGAGAGGGCCGTTCGTGGCCTACTATGACGGACTCGACGCCGAACGTCGGCGAGAATGGATTCAAAAACTGGAACGGGCGGCCGGGCGGAAGGTGGTTATTCGTTCCCCAGGCGCTTCCCGGCGTTGACACGTTCGCAATCCGGATTCGTTGGTGGTACGCCCTTCATGCCCTATGTTGAAAGCTAAATTGCAACCCAAGTGGCGCAGGAAATC
>CAZTHR010000234.1:0-3346 GCA_964613265.1 uncultured Lentisphaeraceae bacterium
AAGCAGTAAGGACATTGATTCATGTGGAACTATTCGGAAAAGACGCTCGACCACTTCCGCCATCCGCGGAATGTCGGCACAATCGACCATCCGGACGGCACGGCGACGGTCGGTTCGCTCGCGTGCGGGGACGCACTTACCTTCCAGTTCAAGCTGGATGAAAATGGTCGTATCAAGGAGGCCAAATTCCAGACGTTCGGTTGCGCCTCGGCCATCGCCTCCTCCTCCGCCCTGACAGAAATGGTCGTCGGCAAGACGCTGGAGGAAGCCGCGAAAATCACGAACAAGGAAATCGCCGACTATCTGGACGGTCTGCCGCCCCAGAAGATGCACTGCTCCGTCATGGGACGCGAAGCCCTCGAAGCCGCCATCCAGAACTATCGGACGGGCACGAATGCAGACCGCAATCTCGAGGACACGATGCTCTGCACCTGCTACAACGTCTCCGAAAACGAGGTCCGCCGCGTCATCACCGAAAACCAGCTCACCTCGGTTGAGGAAGTGACGAACTTCACCAAGGCCGGCGGCGGCTGTGGACGTTGCAAAGAAAAGATCCAGAAGATCCTCGACGAACTCAACGGCGCACATTGACGGAGGGGCAGCAGGGACATGAAGCTCGGTTTCGACAACGACAAGTATCTGAACGAACAATCCAACGAGATCAAGGCCCGCGCCGCCAAGTACGGCAAGCTCTATCTTGAATTCGGCGGCAAGCTGATGAACGACATGCATGCCGCGCGCTGTCTGCCGGGGTACGACCCGAACGTCAAACTCCGCCTCCTTCAGGCGTTGGGCGATCAGGCCGAAATCATCCTCTGCATCTATGCCGGCGACATCGAACACAAGAAAATGCGCGCTGACTTCGGCATCTCCTATGCCGACGACGCGCTCAAGCTCATCGACGAGTTGAAGGCTCTCGGCCTGCTCTTCCGAGGCGTGGTCATCACCCGTTACGCGAACCAGCCCGCCGCGCGCCAGTTCCGTCAGCGCCTTGAAAATCGCGGCATCCACGTCTACTTCCACTACGTCACCCAGGGGTATCCCGCCGACGTGGCAACGATCGTAAGTGAAGCTGGCTACGGACAGAACGACTACGTGCCCACCGAACGTCCGGTCGTCGTCGTCACCGCCCCCGGACCCGGTTCGGGCAAGTTTGCCACGTGCCTTTCCCAGATCTATCACGAATCGCGCGAGGGTAAAAAGGCCGGCTACTCCAAGTTCGAGTCGTTCCCCGTCTGGAATCTCTCGTTGGATCATCCGTTGAACGTGGCTTACGAGGCCGCAACGGTCGATCTCAAAGATTTCAACATGATCGACCCGTACCATCTCCAGGCCTACGGCGTGACGACCGTCAACTACAACCGCGACGTGGACGCCTATCCTCTGCTTCGCGCCATCTGGGAAAAGATGACCGGCGGCGAATGCCCTTACAAGTCCCCCACGGACATGGGCGTGAACCGGATCGGGTTTGGCATCATCGACGATGCCGTCGTACGCGAGGCCTCCAAGCAGGAAGTCATTCGCCGCAATCTGCGCTACCTGTGCGATTTCGCGATGGGGCTTACGGATCGCGAATCCGTCGCCCGCACCGACGCGCTCATGGGCAAGCTTGGCCTCAAGACCGAAGACCGCATTCCCGTGGAGGCCGCTCGCAAGGCCGCCGCCGACGCGCGTGAGGCCGGCAAGGGCAAGGCCGGCGGCATCATCGTCTCCGGCGCGGCCATCCAACTGCAGGACGGACGTCTCGTCACGGGCCGCAATTCGGATGAACTACACGCCGTCGCCGCCATGGTTCTCAACGCGATCAAGGTTCTTGCCGGCATCCCACAGCAGATTCCGCTCATCGCGCCGAACGTCATCCAGTCAATCGCCCACATGAAGCGCGACATTCTCAAGGGCGGCTACACGTCTCTCAATCTGGACGAAGCATTGATCGGCCTGGCCATTTCCTGCACGACGAACCCCGCCGCCGCCATCGCCACCGAAAAGCTCGCCGAACTGCGCGGCTGCGAAGTCCACATGACGCACATCGTCACCCCCGGCGACGAAGCCGGCCTCCGCCGCCTCGGCTGCCGTTACACGAGCGACCCGTACTTCGCCAGCAACGCCCTGTCGATGTCCGGTCAATAACCCCGCGCTTGACCGCCATGGTAAAACTCTCCATCGTCATCCCCGTCCTCAACTCGGAAAAGACCCTGCCGGACTGCCTGGCGGCAATTGCGCAACAGACCCTGCCGCGCACGTCCTACGAAATCGTGCTGGCCGACGGCGGTTCGGTCGACCGTACGCTGGAAATCGCCCGCGCCGCCGGTGTGGACGTCATCACGGACAACCCGCTCAAAACGGGCGAGGCCGGCAAGACCGCCGGCATCAAGGCCGCGCACGGCGACATCATCGCCCTCGTCGACAGCGACAATATTCTACCCGATCCACAGTGGTTGGAGCGGATGCTCGCGCCGTTCGACGACCCGGACGTTCTCGCCTCCGAACCCATCGCCTACACGGCGCGGCCACAAGACCCCGCCCTCACGCGCTACTTCGCCCGATTGGGTATGAACGACCCAATCTGCCTTTTCACGCGCAACTACGATCGGACGTGCGACGTGACGGGAACATGGACGGGGCTGGCCGTTGAAACGGAAGACAAAGGCGACTGGCTCAAACTGACGCTCGGTGCACACGCCCTTCCCACGATCGGCGCGAACGGTTTCATCTTCCGTCGAAGCCTCCTTGACGGTACGAACTGGGATCCCTACCTTTTCGACATCGACATTCTTTATGAACGCATCCGCCGCGACGGCCACGTTTACGTGGCGAAAGTGAAGACGGGAATCGTCCACCTTTACTGTGCGCATCTCGGCGATTTCGTACGCAAGCAACGTCGCCGTATCCACGACTTCCTCTACTTCGCACAGACGAAACAGCGGTCGTACCCTTGGGCTGGACAACGGAAATCCGGCATCGTTTTGTTCTGCCTGGCCACCGTCACGCTTATCCCGTTGCTCGTTCAGGCGTTTCGCGGGTTCTGCCGTACACGGGACGCGGCGTGGCGCTACCACGTCCCCGTTTGCTGGATCACGCTCGCCGTCTACGGCGTCGCCGTCCTTGCCAAGTGCCTTGGTCGCCGCCCCGCGCCCGTCGATCGTGCCCGTTGGCAACGGTGAGAAAGTAAAGACGAATCCCCGCCGAAGTCGGGTGTCCTTACACTGCATGTAAATTCCTTGCCGTGTTTTTCCATTGGTGGTCGGGCGAAATTGAACAGCCAGCCGCATCGCCCCGTTAATTCGGCCATGGCATGGTTCGTGCTTTTCTCCCTGCCAAAGGAACACGAACATGGAAGACCGAC
>CAZTHR010000235.1:0-3307 GCA_964613265.1 uncultured Lentisphaeraceae bacterium
CCGCCGATGCCGCAGTGTGCAGTACATTCGTGTAGGCCGAAAACTCCGGCGTCCAAACTTCGGTGAAATCTGCCGCCGTCACAGACGGCAAAGTCGCCGTCGCAGACGGCAAAGTCGCCGTCGCAGACGGTCGTACGTCCCCACCGTCTGATTGGCGTAATACGTTGGATGCAACTGTCGATACATCTTCCAGATGAGCCGACGGGCGTTCATCAGGGACGGACGTACCGACCGACGATGGCACATTCGTCCCGACTGTCCCTGCGGGTACGACGGGAATTTCCGATGCGGCCACAGGTTCGGAACCGGTCTTCGGCACGGATGACGTCGGAGATGCGGCCATCCGTTCGAGGCCAGACGGCAGAGACGTCCGCGTCATACGTACCAATGCGACAACGGCGATGGCGACGACAAAAAGTCCCGCGAGAAGCGATCCGATTCCCAAACACAAACCCAACACGGAAAAAGGACGTTTCGATTCAACAGGTGATTCGACTTCCACGGGCTCGTCCGGATGACGGCGCAGATGTTCGAGCGTATCAACGATGTGCTGTGGTTTCTGGATGCGCTTGGCCACATTCGGATGGCACATCTTTGAAATCAAAATCGCCAACCCCGCCGAAACGTCTGGACGAACCGTGCGGATATCGGGAATCCGTTCATGCCGCATGGCGCGAGCGACGAGTTCCATGGACTCGTCGGAAGGATGCGGACGCCGCCCGGCCAGCATTTCCCAAAACGTAATGCCGAGCGCATGAATGTCTGCCCGAATGTCTACCTTGTGCGAATCAAGCATTTGTTCGGGCGACATATAGGCCGGCGAACCGACCAAGTAGCCCGACTGCGTCAGTTTCGCACTCCGCGTCGCCGACGTCGACAGACGTGCAATTCCCAAATCCGCCAACTTGGGCGTCACACCATCGGCGGTGAACATGATGTTGTCCGGCTTGATGTCACGGTGGACGATATGGTGCGCATCCACGGCGACAAGTGCCTGGGCCACGCGGGAGACGATGTCGCAAGCCTCTTCGACGGACAACGCCCCCCACTTATCAATACGATCGCGTACCGTGCCGCCCGGCACATATTCCATGATGATGTAGGCGAACCCCGTATCCGGATCGCGCCCCACGTCGTAAACGGCAATCAAATTGGGATGGTGAATCGACAGCGCAAGTTCGGCCTCGAAGAGAAAACGCCGTTTGTATTCGTCATCGGACTTCTCGACTTCAGGGTCGAGAATCTTCAAGGCGAATTCGTTTCCTGTCCGATCGCCACGAATCAGAAAGACAGTCCCCATGCCGCCCGATCCCAGCAGACGGACAATTGTGTAGTCGCCAAACTTGGCACCCGGCGCGAGACGGGTATTGACATGCTCGGCCATACGCTACTTCCGTCCTTTCGCATGGCCGCGTTCACGCATCAAATCTGGTCCGGCAACAATCCGAAAACAGCCGTTCATCTCCAACGCCGTTCGTGACACATACTTCGCGAACGGATGCCCTGTCGAATTCGACGCGACACCGCGCATGACGACACCTTGAAACGTCCCGTCGAAACAACGCAGAGGATCCGTTTCGGCATCTTCGTAGAGAAGCGCACGCTGGTCTTGCGTCTTGAGCGTCCACAACGCCGTTTCGCCCATGGCGCGCGCCCAGTTGACCGTATCCAACGTATATTCGCGCCCATTCCCAAGGAGATCGTAGATTCCCCGGAAATTCGGCCGTTTCAATCCAACTGGCAATAACGGTTGCTGCGCCAACGGAAAGGCTGAGATGTTTTGGCGATGTGCTTCCGCCGCTTTTTCCCAATCGGGCGTACCCACCATGATTTCGTCTGCATGTTCGCGCCATTTCACGTAGGGATCGTCCGCCGGCAAACCTGTGCCGTAAAGCGCATATTCCCATTCGGCCTCGGTGGGCAGACGAAAGACGTATCCCGACGGCAATTTACTGCGATGTTTCTTCGTTAGATAGTCGCAGAATCCCAGCGCGTCCTTATAGGTTGTCCGAATTGGCGCCTTGAATCCACCAATCGCCTTGTCGACATCCGACAACGTGAATTTTTGGTAGAGCTTGAATTGTTCCCGCGTCGTTTTATACTTCGCAATCCAAAACGGGCGCGTAATCGTGACCGAGTGGACCTTCTCGGCGGCGAATTGGGCACGACGAGGATTTCCCATCGTGAATGTACCGGGCTGACATCCCACGAGCAAAAATTCGATGTCGCGCAACAACGGGAGGCGAATCGGCGGCAATTCTTCCTGCGTCACCGCAGGGGAGGTCGTCGAGACTGGAGGCGCGGTCGAGACGGCAAGGCGATCGGCCTCTACGATTTTCTTCTCCACCAGCGCTTTTTTCAATCCGCGAAAGACGCCGTTCGTCAACGCTGTACGATACCACGCGGCGGCATGAAGACGATAAGGAATGCGAAACGCCTCTGGCGTCTGGGAATCTTCGGCCTGCATCCACCAGAAATCGGCGACATCGCCGCTCGTCAAGCGCGTCACGCCCGTCAACGGGTATTCAAGTTCAAAGCGGGCTATCTCGCCTTGCGGATCGTCATTCCGCGCAAACGCGCGCAAAGCCTCCGTCCAATCATCCAACGCCAGACAGGCGAACCCAAACTGCGTACGCAAGGCCGCATCGTCAGGCATCTGCGCAATCTCCGTCTCAAGATGGCGTAGATTCTTAACCTTTCGCTCGATGTCGGCCAACGTCTTCATGAACGCCCGCGCCCCTTCCACCTTTCGGTCTACAAGTTTCCGTAATTCGGACAACGCAAAACGGGCAACCTCGTAGGCAAAAATCGGACCATCCTCCTCGCGGACGGAAACGAAAAACTTTTCGACATCGGGAAGCGCGGAAGAGGCGTCCAAACACGCCAGAACCTGCTGACGGAAAGCCGTACGGATCAACAGAAACCGTGCGGCAGGCGTATCGGCCGCCCGTGCGTAAGCGAGCAGAATACCAACCATCTCCCGGTGCGAAATATCCTTGGCACGGAGACGGGCGAAATCATCAAGTGTCAGTTCTTCGACCAGCGAACGATCCTGCGCCAAATCATCTTCCGAAGGAAGGGGCGTAGCAAGACCGGGCGTTGCACAGAAAGCCAACGCCCCCAAAAGGGTAAGACAGACTAGACGGATCGAATACACAACTGAAACGTTAATAGAAGATAGATTATACCCGACAGAGGAATTGGTTGCAAGCAGAAAAAAGAAAAGACGTCCTTGAAATGAAGGACGTCCTATCAAAGAACTTTCTCGGCCAGTGGTGCGGCCGGTTGGAGGATGCGTGTTGAGGAG
>CAZTHR010000236.1:0-3300 GCA_964613265.1 uncultured Lentisphaeraceae bacterium
CTGCTCACTTGAACAGGCCGAGGCGGAGGATGGGCAGGACATCGACTGCCAGCGTGTCGTCGAGATCGAAGAGCGCCACACCCGCAACGCCCACGCGACGCGCGAGATTGATTTGGTCGACAACTTGTCGCGGCGTGAGGCGCGATTCGTTCGCCGTCACCCCGATGCCCGAAATGATGCGGGCGGCCCGTTGCGGCGTCGTGCACTGACGAGCCAGGTAGACCCCGTAGCGGGCGCTGTCTTCCGTATAGTTCATCGGGACTGCGTAATCGATCAGCCCCGCATCAATCCACGCCTCCCAGTCCTGCCCCACCGAACGGATGCAGGACGGATACGTCCCCAGCACGGCCGTCGTGAGCAGAACGTTCGGCCGGGCTGTTTTGACGCGCCGGTTCGCCGCCGTCACAAACGTCGTGATCGAGCGGGCGGCCGACGCGGCCGGTTTGTTTGCCGCGCCCTCGTACCAGCGGACGAAATCGAGATGGATGCCGGCCACGGCGTAACGACGGACGATTTCGTCGCACGCGGCAAGGAGCTGTCCGCGTAATTCGGGTTTCGTCGGATCGAGGTAGTCCGTCTCCACGCCCGCGTGGTTCTTGAGCCGCCACCCCTTCTTCTGGAAGACGGCCCGCCGCGCGGGCGTCGCCCGCGACCCGTTGAAGCACAGAACCCAGGCGTGGACGCGCACACCCGTCCCCCGCGCGGCCGTCAAACAGGCCGCCAACTGATCGCCCCGCGCCACGCACGTCGGCGAGACCGGCAGAATCTTCGACGGGTAGTGCGCGAAACCCGCGCCCGCCACGTTGACGAACAAGTCGGTAACACCATTCGCCTTCAAAAGCCGCATCGTGCGCGGCCAATCGCCGGGATACAGGCCTTGCCCCGTGTGATCCCAAACGGCGTGGATTTCGCCCGAACGCGGACGTTGCCGCGCCCCGTACTTCCAATCCGCCACGCGCCGCGCCTGGCGTCGCGCCGCCCACGCCGCTTCATTCCACGCGCCCGGCACGGCGGCATTGACGAGCGACAGCACGAATTTCGTCTTGGCCACGTCGTCACCATCGTCCAACAGCACCTGCGTCATCCACCAACCGGCGGATGACGCCAGCACGGCCGCATCGCCCGTCGAACGCCCCGCGTCGTCCATCCACGCCGCCAGCACACGCGCCTGGCCGGGGACGGGT
This sequence comes from uncultured Lentisphaeraceae bacterium, assembly GCA_964613265.1. Taxonomy (GTDB): domain Bacteria; phylum Verrucomicrobiota; class Kiritimatiellia; order RFP12; family UBA1067; genus RUG572. The sequence continues at coordinate 1,185 of CAZTHR010000236.1, forward strand.
TGTGCCGAAAAAATCCCTGCCGACTGCTGACGGAAAACCGACGGGCCGCCCTGCAACGGCGAACCCGTGAACGCCACACGGGCGTAATGGCCGGGACGCCCAGCCTTCTTGTACGTCCCCAAACGGACGCCCATGATGGCCGCCAACGCGGGGGATGCCGAATAGAAAACGAGACATTTCCCGCCCCGCGCACGAAACCGCGCAAGCGCCGCCAGTTGCGCGGCAGTTGGCTGTAGGGGCATGACGAACATCGCCACTGTGCGTCCCGCCAACACACCGTCCAACGCCGCATCGTCCGCCGCATCCGCCCGTACACCGCCATCTTGGAGCAGACGCGACAGATACCGCGCGCGCGCGGCGGCGAACGCGCGATCCGCCGCCGGACACGCCTGTACGGGCCGTACGACGACGACCGCCGGACGTGCGGGTTGCGACGGGCGTTTAGGCGCAGGACGCGCCGCCCAACAAACCCCCGCGCCGAAAAGGACGGCGAGCATCCAACCGAAAACAACACGAAACCGCGTCACGACCGAACCATCCCCCGGCGCGTTCAACTCGTGAACGTCCCGCCCATTTCAAGTAGATCCGGCCGCCGGCGGCTCGTCAAGTCAACCGCCTGGCGCCGCCGCCAGTCCGCCGCCTTGCCGTGGTCGCCGTTGAGCAGCACGTCCGGCACGACCATACCACGAAAGACAGGCGGCCGCGTGTATTGCGGGGCTTCGAGCAATCCATCCTCCCCGAACGATTCGCCGGCCGTCGCCGCCGCACCACCGCCGAGGACGCCTGGCAACAGACGTACCGTGGAGTCGATCATCGCCGCCACAGGAATCTCCCCGCCCGTCAGGACGAAATCGCCCATCGACACCTCATCCGTGACGAGCCGGCGAACCCGCGCGTCGATGCCTTCGTAGTGGCCACACAGGAAAACGAGATGTTCCTCCTGCGCAAACGCCTCCGCCATCCGCTGCGTGTAGGGCGTCCCCGTCGGCGTCGTCAACACCACGCGGCTTCGCACGGGCGGCGGGACGGCGGCGTCCGCCCGCGCCGTCGCCAAACACGTCTCGATGGCTTCGTGCCAGACGTCTGGTTTCATCAACATGCCGGGTCCGCCCGAATAGGGCTTGTCGTCCACCGTCCGCCGCTGATCGCGCGCAAAATCGCGCAGGTCGACCGTGCGGATGGACACGCGGCCGGCACGGGCGGCGCGGGCGATCATGCTCTCGCCGAGGAAACCGCGGAACATTTCGGGAAAGACGGTGATGATGTCGATGGAAAGCATGGGCGGATTATAGCAAAAAAAGAGGCCGATGCAGAGAAGCACCGGCCCTTTGCCTGCAAACGCGCAGAAGATTACTTCTTGACGAGCTTGCGGACAGCCTTGTGGCTGCAGAACGTCCGTTCCGTGTAGAGCTTGGCGCGGCGGGACGGATTCGACTTCACCACGACGACCTTCTCGACCGCCGGGCTGTTGAAGGGGAAGAGCTTCTCGACGCGCACGCCGTACGTGTCACGCGAAACGGTGAAGTTCGCGGACGGCTGACGGCCGTTATCGATCGCGAGAACCTTGCCCTCGAAATCCTGAAGGCGCGTCTTGCCGTCGCCTTCCTTGATGCGGATGGAGACGCGAACCGTGTCCCCCGTGTGGAACTCCGGGAACTTCTTATCGGCAAGCTTCGCCGTCTGTTCCGCGTTGATCTTGTCCAGAATTGCGATACCCATGGTGACCTAGACCTTTCTATCAGCCCTTCTTCTCTTGCTTCTTGGCCTTGCGCGCATGGTGCGGCTTGAGCTCCGGATTGCGGGCGCGACGGATCAGCGACGCGGCCGTGGCAGAGGGCTGCGCCCCATTCGCCAGCCAAGCGTCCACACGTTCGAGGTTGAGCTGGAAGTTGTTGTCCTTCATGGCCGTATCGTACCAGCCGAGGATTTCCAGGAACTTGCCGTCGCGCGGGGAACGCGCATCGGCCGCGACAATGCGGTAAGTCGCGTGGTTCTTGCAACCCGTGCGACGCAATCTAATCTTGACCATACTTCGTTAACCTTGTTGTTTCGGTGAAAACGGCGGGTAGTGTATCACACCCCGCCGCGATTTGCAAGAGGAAATCAGATAAGCGCA
>CAZTHR010000237.1:0-3288 GCA_964613265.1 uncultured Lentisphaeraceae bacterium
CGGACGAAATTTAAGTAAAATACGCCCTGCTTTTTTCGAGGCGGATTCCCGCCTCATGGAAAAGGCAAGTACGAACAGAGAAAGAAAGAACAATGGAAGCCTACGCAGTACTCGAAACCGGCGGCAAGCAGGTGCTTGTCCATGCTGGCGACACGATCGAGATTGAAAAGCTCTCGGTCACCGAGGGTGAAGAAGTCACGCTTGACACCGTCTGCGCCATCTCCGATGGCACGACGCTCAAGGTTGGCACCCCCTACGTGGAAGGTGCGAAAGTCACGCTCACGATCATTGCGCCGAACAAGAAGGGCGTGAAGACGATCAATTTCAAGGCGAAGCGCCGCAAAGGTTCGCGCCGCACGGTTGGTCATCGTCAGCAGTACACGGTCGCGACGGTCAAGGCCATCGCCTAAGGTAGAAAAGGAGATAGAGAAATGGCATCTTCCGCTTCTGCACGTAACGGCCGCGACTCGAATCCGCAGTATCTCGGCGTTAAAGCCTATGACGGTCAGCTCCTCAAGGCCGGTTCGATCATCGTCCGCCAGCGCGGCACCAAGATCCACCCCGGCGCGAACGTTGGCCAGGGCCGCGACTTCACGCTCTTCGCCCTTAAAGACGGCAAGGTGAAGTTCATCAAGGATGGCAAGTTCGTCACCATCGTTCCCGTCGAAGCCAAGTAACTCCTTTTCGGAGTTGCGGCTCAGCCGGAACGTTCCCGAAGGCGCGGATTCGTCCGCGCCTTTTTGTCTACCGGAAAACCCCATGACCATCCTCGGCATCGACACCTCCCTGCGTTCAAGCGGATATGGCGTTCTCGTCGTCGCGGGGTCGCGCCTACGCGCGGCGGAATTCGGCCGCATCCGAAACGCCCCGAAACTGCCGCTGTCGGAATGTCTGCGCGTCCTCCACGCTCGCGTGGGGGAACTCATGACGCAGTACACGCCGGACGTGCTGGCCATTGAAAGCGTCATCTACGCGAAAAACGCCGCGACGATGCTCGTCTTGGGCGAAGCCCGCGGCGCGGTCATCACGGCGGCGGCCGCCGCCGCCGTTCCCATTTACGAATACGAACCCCGCCGCGTGAAAATGGCCGTCTGCGGCAACGGCCTTGCCGAGAAAATCCAAGTCCAGCGGATGGTTAAGACGCTCCTTGGCCTGGACGAACTTCCCCAGAACGATGCCGCAGACGCCCTCGCTCTGGCCATCACCCACGCGCACACGAATTCGCTTCTCGCGCGGAAGACGGCCATCTGAGAGGGATGCGTCGGAAATTAGACCGACACCGTCAGCGGTGCCCCCTTCCGCCAGAAGCAATCGAGCGGACGCACTTCGAACGCGACGGTGTTGGCCGGCAGACGATCAATTGAAATCGTGCACGACGAATCGGCCGTGGCGCGTTTGTGCGAGAGCGCGTGGTTGAACCCTTCGGCCACGACGTGGAAATCGGCCCGCGTACCGTCTTTGCCGACGGCGATGATTTCATATTCAAACGGACGCGCACCGGGCGCGGCGAGCGCGGCGGGGAACGTCAGCTTGTAGGCCTCCTTCTCGACGGCGGGATGTCCATGCGTCGCGCGCGTTTTGCCCTTGATTTTCGCGAGAACGACTTTCGCGCCCTTCGGAAATTCCGGCGCAACCGTCTTCTTCGCGTGCTCGGCGAACGCAAACGGCTTCGGTTCGGCCGTCGGCAACGGCATCACCCAATCCGGCCCCAAGAACACGTCGTTCAGAAATTCGCGGCGCTGGATGACGATGCAATCGTCGTAGACTTTCCAGAGCATCCCCTGACGGCAGTCGCCACCCGAATCCTGTCCCATCATCTTCATCGCGTCAATGTCGGCCGTCGTCTGGGTCTTCGTCCCCTGCTCGGTGATGGTATTCTCATAACCAAACGGATGCCGGGCGTTGTAGGGCATTCCCGTGTAGCGCAGGGAACTTGTACCGACGGACGTGAATGCGCCCTGCCAGATCGACCGTTCGTCCGTGAGCGTGTAGTGCGAATGGCCCGAGAACGCAATCGCGTTCGCAAAAGGCGACAACGCTTTCGTCGTGAGACCGCGATCATGTCCCCACGCCCACGATCCGTAGCACGTGTCTTTCGGATGCGGGTGCTGGAAATAGAAGAAGGGTTTGGTCGAATCGTACACGCGGCTATGCTTCGACAGAAACGCGCCCAGTTCGATGCCGAACGTCTCGCCGCCGTACTTCGTCTCAGGTCCCTTGCCATCGTCCCAATGGGCGCCGAGGAAGGTATAGCCCTTCACAACCTTGCGGTAGAAGCGCGAATAGTCTTCGTTGAAAATCCGCCGCCACCAACCGGCCATGTCCGCACGGAGAATGTGCTTGCGGCGCTCGTTCTCGTCGGCATACAGCTTTTCGGCGTGTCCACCATAGAGATAGCCGTGGTAGTCGTGGTTGCCCATGACGAACAGTTTTTCGACGGGCCGGCCGGCCGGTGTCTTGTCCTCGGGGAAGACGGAGTACCACGCGCTGGCCACGGCCTGCATCTGCTCGACCATGCCGTTGTCGGCCATGTCGCCGACAACCATCACGGCATCCACGCCTTGACTGCGAAACCATTCGAGCGTGTGCTTGAAGGTCAAGTTGTTGCCCCAAGCCTCCTGTTTTTCGCCCGCGCCAACCCGCGTAATGTGAATGTCGCTCACGACGCCGAACGTCAAGCGCGGCTTGCCCGTCGGCAGCACGTTCGGTGCCGCAGCGAAGAAACGATTGCCCGCAAACGCGCCGTACGACGCCGCGCCCGCGATGAAAAACCTACGTGATACGTTCATTTTTTCTCCTTCTTGTTGTTGACTGTCAACTCCGAAACAAAATCGTTTAAAGCCCCATCCAGCGTCGGTAGTCCGCGAACTTGAACTTCGGCTCGCCGTAGAGATAGTGCGAATCGAACGTCTGACCGCCCGTCGTGTAGCGAATCTTCACGACGCCCTGACCCTTGAGCGACAACTTTCCGACTGTCGCAACGGCGTTCGCGTCACACGCGAAATCGCCGTCGAAAACGACACGCCCCGTCTCGGCGTCCGTCAGAACGGCGTGTCCCGCGACGGGTTCGAGCGTGTCGTTCACCACGCGCAGGGCGTGGTCTTCATCCACCATCACGAGCACATCGCGCTGGGCCCGGGCAATGGCCTCGAACGCACGTTTGCGGCGGCCGTAGTAGTCCACCACGGCATCGGAAATGTTCGGCCAGCCGTCGCGCACGTTCCACCACGTCATGCCCGTCTTCTGCGCAAACTTGTGCACACGGCAATGCTCGACGATGAACTTCAT
>CAZTHR010000238.1:0-3277 GCA_964613265.1 uncultured Lentisphaeraceae bacterium
TCGCGCAATGCGTGTCCTGCTATCGCGCCAGACGGAACGTGAAGACGACCGGCGAGTGGTCTGAAACCTCCAGCGCGTCCTGAGCGCGGTCGACTAGCAGGGAAATAGGTTCGATTCCGGCGGCGGAATAGTGGACGTGGTCGAGCGAGTTCTTCGGATCGGCTGCGGACGGCTGAATCCAGCCGCGCAGGTTGCCGAGTGCGTCCCGACGCGGATCGCCGTGGTTCGACGACCAAACGGACGCCCCTTTCACAGTATATTGCGCGTCGCAGAAACCGTCCGCCTCCCAGTTCGCAAGCGGCGTCAGCCGTCCCGCCGCACGCACGTTGACGGTCGTGTTCAAGTCGCCCCCGCCGACAACGGGCAGATTCCCGTACTTCGCGCGAAGCGCATCGATCTGGGCCTTGAGTTCCAAGTAGTTGTTCACGCGCATTTGGTCGAAATGCGCCTGTTGTTCAAGCGGCGTCGTCTTCCACCAGAGATGCGTGGAATAGGCAATCAGACACCGCCCCGTCGCCTTGTCGCGGAAAACGCCCCATCCAAACCCCTTCGAGCCTTCCGGGTTGTCCGCCGCCGCAAACACGTGCGTCCCGCCCTCGACGCGTTCCAGCCGATCCTTGCGCCAGAGCAGCGGATTGAACTCGCACGGTGGACGCCCTTCTGCACGGACGATTCCGTAGAAGCGGCCGAGGCGCGAAAAGAGGCGCGAAGACCAGAACGAGGGCGTGACCTCCTGCAGGGCCACGATGTCCGGCGCCTGGCGCTCGACGTACGCCGCCTGCTTGAGGTCGCGTTCGAACACGGGGTTTCCAAAGTAGTCGCCCCAAAGATTGAACGCCATGAACTTCAGTTCGCCCGTTTCCTCTGCGGGCTGCACGCCGAGACAGGCCTTCTGGAGTTCATCGGAAAGAAAATCCCGCGTCACGTCATCCGTCAGCGAAAAGCGGTTGCCGTCGTTCGGCGTCGAGAGGTAGTTCCACACACAGTACGGAATGTTCGCGCGGCGGCAGACGGCGATCACGTCGCGCATGTAGGCCACGCGATCCATCGGCGCCATGTGGCGGATCGTGCCGAACTCGCCATTCCAGAGAATCTTGTCCGGATGCGCCTTCGCCCAGTCCACGGCTGGCTGGAGTGCGCGGACAATCGCATCGGTTCCGGGATACGGCACGTCCTCGTTTGCATAGAGCGGCCCCGCCTGCAGAACGCCGCGCTGGTGCGTGAACATATGCGGGTCGTACATGTGGAACGTGTAGACGACCTTCGGATCGTCCCAGACGGCAAGATCTTTCAGCCGTCCGGCGGAGTTCCAGCACGTCGACCCGATGACAATCCACCTATTCTTGTTCCGTTCGCGAATGGCCTTCAGCGTCCGATCTGCCAGCGCATTCCATTTTGCGGGCGGCTCGTCCCGCACTTCGTTAAGCAGTTCGAACGCCACGTGCGGACGATCGTGGTAGCGTCGCTCGAATTCAAGCCACAGCGCCACGAACCGATCCTGAAGCACCGGCGTGTCGAGCAGCTTCACCTGTTCGGGAATGTCGCAGTAGTTGCCAATGGCCTTGTGCAAGTTGAAGACGACGTTGATCTTGTACTTCTCGCACCACGCCACGAATGCGTCGATGCGACGGAACGTCCGTTCGCGGTACTTGCCAGAGGCCTCTTCGAGGACGATCTGGTCGAAGCCGAGGCGAATGTGGTCGAATCCCCATTTCCTGATCCGCGCCACGTCGCCTTCCGTGATGTAGGTGTCGAAGTGGGCGTCGTCGCCCGGCGTCAGCGTCAGACGCCTCTCCATCGGCAGTACGTTGAAGCGCTTGTAGTTGGTCAGCCAGCCGCCAATGCCCATGCCCTTCTCAAACCCCGGCCACGGCGCGGCGAACGCCACAGACGCGACTAGTCCGAAAGCCAGCAACGTCAACTTCTTCATCTCTGTTCCCCTTTCAGCAGGAGACTCCTTGCCGGAATCAGGTGTTTACAGGGTCACGGCGGAAAGTCCCGGATAATCCAGCGTCGCAAAGTAGTCGGCCAACGTCTCGGCGCGGCGGATACACGCAACCGTACCGTCCGTGCGGAGCAGCAGTTCCGCACTGCGCAACTTGCCGTTGTACTGGAAACCCATCGCATGGCCGTGCGCCCCCGCATCGTGGAAGACAACGAGATCGCCCGGCTCGACAACAGGAATCGCACGCTGGATGGCGAACTTGTCGTTGTTCTCGCAAAGCGAACCCGTGACGTCGCACGTCATCAGCGGCACGTCGGCCTTCTCCGTGTAGGTGGATCCGGCCGAGCCGTATTTCGGCACGGAGATGTGGTGGTACGCGCCGTAGAGCGCCGGGCGCATCAGATTGCTCATGCAGGCGTCCAACCCCACATAGGTACGGTACGTCTGTTTGATGTGGCGGACGCGCGACACGAGATAGCCGTAGGGACCCGTGATGCAGCGGCCGCACTCCATGTAGAGGCTCAGATCGGGATGCCCCTGCGCACGCAAATGCGTCTCGTACGCCGCCGCAATCCCCCGCCCCAGCACGTCGAAATCCTGCGCCTTCTGGTCGGGCCGATAGGGAATGCCCACACCGCCGCCGATGTTAATGAAGTCGAACGTGATGCCCACCTGACGCGAAATCTCCACCACGCGGTCGAAGAGAAGCGTGGCCGTGTCGATAATGTACTGTTCGGACAACTCATTCGACGCCACCATCGTGTGGAGGCCGAAATGCTTCACGCCCTTTGCCTTCAACACGCGGTACGCCTCGACGAGCTGCTCCGTCGTGAACCCGTACTTCGCCTCTTCGGGTTTGCCGATAATCGCGTTGCCGCCCTTGAGCGGGCCGGGATTCCAACGACAGCACATCCGTTCGGGCAACGCCCCACACGCGCGTTCCACGCAGGCAATGTGCGTGATGTCATCAAGATTGACGATGGCGCCGAGTTCGACGGCCTTCTTGAACTCGGCGTCCGGCGTGTCGTTCGACGTGAACATGATCCGATCGCCCACGTTGCCAACGGCCTCCGCGAGGACGAGTTCGGCCATCGACGAACAGTCGCTACCAAACCCCTCCGCACGCAACACATCCATCATGTGCGGATTCGGCGTAGCCTTGACGGCGAAGTATTCACGGAAGCCCTTGTTCCATGCAAACGCGGCCTTCAGGCGGCGGGCGTTGGCTATAATGGCGGCTTCGTCGTAGATATGGAACGGCGTTGGATATGTACGTGCGATTTCTTCAAGTTTCGCATTGTCGAAAGGAAGCGTTTTCATGGCGTGATTATA
>CAZTHR010000239.1:0-3269 GCA_964613265.1 uncultured Lentisphaeraceae bacterium
GCGCCCCGTGAAGCGCAGGAGGGCTTCGAGTGTCGTCGCCGGGTGGGGTGGACAGCCGGGGATGAAAAGCGCGGGTTCGGTCGGCAACGTGCCGTGTGCGTAGAGTCCGCCGGAGATGGCGCACGCGCCGGCGGCGATCAGGAACTTCGGCTCCGGTGCGGCGGCAAAGGTCTTGTCGAGTGCGAGCTGCATGTTCTTCGAGACGGGCCCCGTCAGGTAGATTGCGTCTGCATGGCGTGGCGAGGCCGCGAAGCGAATGCCGAAACGCCCCATGTCCCATGCGAGCGTGCCGAGGACGTTCGCGTCGAGTTCACACGCGGCGCAGCCGCCGGCCGAGACTTCGCGCAACTGGAAGGTGTGTTGAAGCGCACGGGCCTCCGGGTTCGTCTGACGCGGCGGCTCGTAGGGGGCTTCGCCCGCGCGGACGACGAGTGCGGCGCGTGTGAAGACGCCAAGGCGGTATTCTTTCGTGAAGCGGATTTTGCCGGGGCAGGCCTCGGCGCAGCGGCCACAGAACGTGCAGCGGCCCATGTCGAGAAACGCGCCCTGTGCGTCAAAGCCGAGCGCGTCCGTGACGGGGCAGACGGCTTTCGCCCGTGCGACGTCGTCTGCCGTGAGGTGCGCGTCGAGCGCGGGCCGTCCGCGAAAGTCCGGCGGCAGGTTCGGCCCTGCGTGTGTCGGGAACGCGCCCGTTCGGAATCCCTGCCGCATCCGTGCCATCAATGCCTTGATCATAATGTTCTCAAGCTCCAGTTTCTGATTTTCTAACCTTCCAAACGCCCAAACTGCCAAACCTCCAAACTTTCTTCACCCCCCAAACCGTCCCTTATCGATCCGTGCCGCAATACGACAGGTTGAACGACTTGTTGCAGATCGGAAAGTTCGAGATCTGTTCGCCGCGCAGCGCCCAGGCGAGTCCCTGCCAGTTGTGCGCGGACGGATCGACGATCTTGTAGCCGCGCATCGTGCCGTCGGCGGTGAAGATTGCCGCGTGGACGAGCGGCCCGCGCCAGGCGGCGACTGTCGCGACAATCGCCGTGAAGGGCGCTTTCGTTCCGTGCGACGGGACGGCTGTCGCCGAACCATCGTTCGCAGACCTCTGTTCGCTGTCCGTCGTCCACAGTCCCTTGTCTTCCAGCAACGCGAGAATCTGTTCGTGCGCTTCTTCGATTTCCTTGCGGCGGATGAGGGCGCGGGCGAGAACGTCGCCATTCAGTTCGTCGGAGGCGCGGCGGGCGACGCCGACGAGACCCAGTTGCGCCGCGACGTCTTTTGGGACGACGCCCGTGCCGTCCAGGCGGTCGCAGACGCTGGGCGATTCGAACATCAGCTTGAGCGCGGCGTCGAGATCCTTCTTCGCCGTGCGCAGGCCGGCAAGCAGTTGGACGCGCTTTTCGTCTGTCAGTGTGACGCGCAGACCGCCGGGCACGACGGCGTGGCGGCCGAAGCGGTTGCTGCAGATGAGGGCCGTCAGGTTCAGGTAGTCGCCTCGGATGCGTCCGCAGAACGAGGCCGTCGGCAGGAACGCGACGTCGCCCGCGAGCGCACCGAGATCGCCGACATGGTTGGCGATGCGTTCGAGTTCGAGGAGCAGATGCCGCAGGGCGCGGTCGGACGCGGAGACACGGAGGCCGTCGCGGGCTTCGATGAGTTCGGCGAACGCGGTTGCGGCGGCGATGGAGGTGTCGCCGGCGCAGGTCTCGGCGAGGGCGATCTGACGCGGCAGATGTCCGTCCGCCTGCACGATCGCGTCTTCAACGCCCCGATGCTGGTAGCCGAGGAAAATCTGAAGGTTGTAGACGTTCTCGCCCATGCACTGAAAGCGGAAGTGGCCTGGCTCGATGACGCCGGCATGGACGGGTCCGACGGCGACTTCGTGCGCGGCTTCGCCCTTGAGGGGCGCGACGGCGGGCGGTTCGGCGTAGCCGCCGAGCGAATCAAGGAAGGATTGGGCCTCTTCGGCCGTTTCAAACGTGTGTGTTGCAATCATGGTTGGAAAGACGTGCGGCACGGCTTACGGGGTGAGGAGGGCGGCGAAAACGGGATGGCCCGTCTGGACGGCATACGCGAGCAGAACGGTGAGCGCGAGGCCGCCGACCGTCAGCGCGGTCGCGAGGAACGTCGGCACGGCGGCGAGGCGTTTCGGCAGGGGCGCGGGCGTGTTCGCAGGGCGTCCCATTGTCATCGCGAGCGCGACTTTCATCATGGCGGCGAAGACAATGAAGAGGAGCACGAGGACGGTTGCGGAAATCCAGATGGGCGCGGTGCAGACGAGGCCAAGTTCGGAGAGAAAGAGGACGGACGGCGGCATCCCGCAGATGAAGAGAAGGCCGACGATCCAGAGGGCGGCGTGTCCTCTCATGGAGACGCCGAGGCCTTGGACGGCGGCGATTGCGCGCGTCCCGAACGCGAGAAGCAGGTTGCCGGCCGTCAGGAAGAGGAGCGTTTTCGTGAGCGAGTGGACGGCGATGTGCGCAAGCAGGGCGAGTTGCAGGAGATTCGGGTGCGTTTGTTCGTCGAAGAGGAGTCCGACAAGGGCGAAGAGAACCGTTGCCAGGCCCATGTGCTCGACGGATGAGTAGGCGAGCAGACGCTTGTAGTCCGTCTGGCGAACCATGAAGACGGCCGCCGTCGCGACGGAGAGGAGGCCGAGCGCGAGCATGGCGTGGTCGCAGAAGGGCGCGGCGTCGGCGGGCATCGCTTCGCGGAAGCGGACGATGGCGAAGAGCGAGCAGTTGAGGAGTGCGCCCGAAAGAAGCGCGGAGACGGGCGCGGGGGCTTCGGAGTGGGCATCGGGCAGCCACGTGTGGAAGGGCGCGAGGCCCGTCTTTGTGCCGTAGCCCGCGAGGATGAAGGCGAAGCCCGCCTTGAACCACGCGACGCGGCCGGTCGTCTGCGCGTGGAGGACGAGCATGGTGCCGAAGAGCGCGAGGCCAATGCCGATTGAGCAGATGAGGAGGTATTTCCACATGGCCTCCAGCGATTCCTTCGTGCGGTGGTAGGCGATGAGCGGCGCGGAGACGAGCGTCGTCAGTTCGATGGCCACCCACATGAGCGGAAGCGACGGCGCCAGGAGCGCGAAGAGCATGGCGGCGAAGAAGAGGCCGAAGCAGGTGTAGTAGACCGTATGCGACAGGTGGTCGCCCTGTTCGCGTGCATCGGCTTCGCGCAGGTAGAATCGGCTCTGAACGAGATCCGCGACAAACAGCATCGGCGTCAGAACGAGCAGCAGTTTTTGAAGAAGGTAGTCCATAAGGTAGGAGGTTCGG
>CAZTHR010000240.1:0-3263 GCA_964613265.1 uncultured Lentisphaeraceae bacterium
GCGATGCGGCGAAGGAGAGGAATCGCACGAAGAACGTGGACGACGCCCCAAACGACGAAATAGGACAACAACGCCGTCAGGGGCAATTGCACCGCCACGGGCAGAGCCAGCGGTTTCACGCACACGTGGAACACCGCACCGATAAACAGGTAGTGGGCGCAGTAGATGCCGAACCCGCAGCGGTTGACGTCCGCCAGCGCCCGCGCCAGTCCCGACGGCAGACGCACGCACTTCTTCGTCAGCAGGAACACGGCCGCGCTCATCGCCACGACATTGGGTGAGCAGAACGTCCAGTAGAGTTCGATCTGTTTCGCGTAGTTGGCGTAGTCGTTGTGCGTGACGACGACGGCGTGATGGTAGCCGAAGTAGGTCACGGCGAACCCGCCGACGAGGAGCGGCACGGAGACGAGCAACGTCTTCGTCCACGACCACGCGCTCAGGCGTCCCAGCATCGACCCCAGCACCGCATAGCCGAGAAAGCCCGAAAAGCCGTAGAGCAGTCCGTAGTCGTTCCACGCACACTCGCCCCACACGTGGCCGTCGCCCAGATAGTTCCGCACATAGGGCAGCGTGAGCGAAACACCCCACAGACCCAGAAACGCCCATTTGGCTTTCGCATTCGCCTTTTCGTACCAGGGCGAAAAAACAGGCAGGACGAGATAGAGTCCAATCAACATGTAGACGTACCACATGTGCGTGGTCAAGGCGCAGAAGTTGAGCGGAATCTGCCGCAACGCCGCCCATGCCGACGTCCAGCCAACGCCACCGTCGGCGAAGGGAATGAAAATCCGCAACGTGTCGTTCGTTCCGCCACACAGCGCGACAAGCCAAGGCAGCAGACAGTAGAGTACGCTCCAGAAGAGAAACGGCGGCAACAGGCGCCCGATCCGTTTCTTCGCGAACGCCCCTCCGTCCTGTTTCACGGGCAACAACAGGAAACCCGTCATCATCGCGAAAACCGGTACGCAGAACCGCGCCAGCGAACCCCAGATCTCGCCCCAGAACGCATACGCCGCGTCGCCCGGCGGCGCGTTGAAGTTGAACGTGTCGCCGGCGTGGCTCACGACGACGAAGAACATGGCAAACCAACGGGTGACATCAAGCCAGACGAGATGCTTTGCTTCAGACATGGAAATTCCTTTTTGTCATGGAGGGGATGAAAACTACGGCGTGAAACGGGTGGCGGCGGCGCGCGCCCAGGCGTCCGCCGCGAACACGTGTTCCAGACAATCGCATGGAATGTCGGGCGCGGCGGCGACGACGGATTCGACGAGGCGGGGAATGTCCAGATACCCAATGTCGCCCGCGAGAAACCGCGCGACGGCGATTTCATCCGCCGCGCTCAGCACGGCCGTTCGCGTCCCGCCCGCCGCCGCAGCCTCTTTCACGAGGCGCAGACACGGAAAGCGTGTCTCGTCCGGTGCGCGGAAGTCGAAGCGCGCAAGAGCCGCCAAATCGAGCCGCGTCCGTACCGCCGGCAGACGATTCGGCCACGAAAGCGCATATTGGATGGGAATGCGCATATCGGGCGGCGCCAACTGCGCAAGCGTCGACCCGTCCGTAAACGTGACGAGCGAATGGATGACGGACTGCGGATGCACGACGACATCGATCCGTGCGAGCGGCACGTCGAACAGCCAACGGGCCTCCAGCATCTCGAAGCCCTTGTTCATGAGCGTAGACGAATCCACGGTCACCTTGGGCCCCATCTTCCAGCGCGGATGGTCGAGCGCCATTGCGGGCGTCACGACCGACAAGTCGGCGGGCGCATCCAAAAACGGCCCTCCCGACGCCGTAAGCGTCAGGCGGTCGATCGTCTGACGGCCACGGGTCTGCAGACACTGGAAAATCGCGCTGTGCTCAGAATCGACGGGCAGGAGGTGGACGTTCTTCTCACGCGCCCGCGCCGTCACGAACGCGCCCGCCGCGACCATCACCTCTTTTGTGGCCAACGCCACGTCCATCCCGCGCTCGATGGCCGCCAACGTCGGACGCAACCCCGAAAGGCCGACCGTCGCGACGAGTACGACGTCGGCCTCGTTCTCCGTTACGGCACGGAGAGCCGCGTCTTCACCGCAGTAGGCCTTCGCGCCACACGCACGGGCCAATTCCGCCGCCCGGTCGCGATTGTTCCGCACGGCGAGTGCAACCAGACGAAAATCGTCCGGATGCGTCCGCACCACGTCGACGGCGTTCGTGCCAATCGACCCCGTTGCGCCGAGAACGATGACGCGCTTCAACGGCCGCACTCGTTCTTTTGCGCCGCCGCCGCGCGCGCGGTGGCCAGCACATCAGCGATTTTCACGGCCGCGCCGCCGCGCTGCTTGGACTGTGTGGCGGCTTCGAGGAACGCATAGATTTCCAGTGTCTCGTCGGGCGTGACGGGAACGACGCCCGTCTTGAAGAACTTCAGGATTTCAACGAGCAGCGGCTTGTAGCCCTCGTACGTTCCCATCGACCGCACGCCCTTTGCCGTGAAGATCGTGCCGCCGTGATCCGCACCCGGCCGCCGATAGTCCAGCGCGCGCATCGTGCCCAGTCGGCCATCCGTCCACGTGCCCACGGCGACGTGTTCAGTCTCCGTACCCGTGCAACGAACCTCCACGCAGCCCGTGCCCATGATCGTGAACAACGGTTCCGCGCCGTGGATGGCGTACCAAAAGAACTCGCTCTGCGTCGGCTCGAACTCCGTCGGCGTCCAGCAGTCCGCGCCGCGAATCGCGCCCAGTTCGCCCCGGCGGGCGGCCTGTGCGTTCTTTACGTAGCGGAGGGAGGACGAGCAGAACCACTGCGCCCCCATTTTTCGACCGAGGTCGACAAGACGCACGGCATCGACCAAATCGGCCGTCACAGGCTTGTCGATGAACACGCGCTTGCCACTCGCGAACACCTGTTTGGCCTGTTCGTAGTGCGGCCGCCCGTCACACGTTTCGAGCAGCACGACATCGCAGGCCGCCAGCAGATCGGGAATCGTCTCCTTCATCTCCACGCCCATTTCCTTGAGCTGGGCGATGTACTTCGGATAGCGGTTCGTGGAACTGGCGATGTCACGCGATCCCCACTTGTGCGCCGCCGTCACGCGAAAGCCCGCACAGTCGGGATCTCCGTTCTTGTTCATCAGCTCCGTGAACGCAATCGTATGCGACGTGTCGCACCCGATGACGCCAACTCGCACGTCCGCCGCAACAGCCACAGACATGCAACCCAAACCGAAAAGAAAACAAAGCGAAATGATGTTTTTCATGTACTCATTCTCGCACATT
>CAZTHR010000241.1:0-3263 GCA_964613265.1 uncultured Lentisphaeraceae bacterium
CGCGGGTTGTCCGCCGAAGGACGGGGGCGGCCGCGCTCGGCTGGCGTCGCCTCGTGTTCGACGCTCCAGCCGTTCCATTCGCGGAACGCATGGTACGACCAGTCCCAACCATACTCGTCGAACACCGAAATACAGTCGCGCAGATAATCCGCCGCCCCTTCCCCCCAGACGATTGCCGAAAACTCGCCAATGTAGATACGCGCTCCGTGGCGTTGCTGAAATTCGCGCACGGGGGCAAGCGTCTTACGAATCAAATCGATGTTCCAGCCCTTCGCCGCGTCGGGATAGACCGTCGCGGGAGCGGTCTTGTCGAACACCCCCTGATGCGTGAATTCCATCGGCACGTACATATGCGCCTGGTAAATGACGTTCGTAAGCGCGAGTGGCATCATGAACGCGAACGCGGAGGCCGCATCGTAGTGATTCGATTCAATGATGATCGGCGTCTCCGGATCGATGGCGCGAATGGCCTCCGCCGCACGGCTCTGGATCGACCAGTAGTCGCACCCCGGCAGAGCGGTATGCGCCTGCTGCGGTTCGTTGACGAGATCGAACCCGAAAATCTCCGGACGACCTCGGAAGCGCGTGGCGATTTTCCGCCAAGTGGCAATGAAGTGGTCGGCATACTTCGCATCGTGGCACATCGCGAGATCGTAATTCGCGTCGCGCGCGCCCGGCGCGGCATGGAGGTCGACGACGATTTTGATGCCGTATTTCTTCGCCCACACGAGGTGGTTTTCCAGATCGTCCAGACAACTGTCGATGTAGCGGTCGTAGTCCGCCAGATCGCAGTTGCCGCCGGGCGTGTTCCAGTCGCGCGACATCTGGAAACGCGCCAGCGTCACGCCCCAGGCGTGGAGGTCTTTGAAATCGGATTCCTTCATGCCGTGGCCGAGCATCACGCCCTTGTGGACAGGCAAATCCCGAACGCGCGGCGTGTAGGCGCACCGCAGCGTCTCGTTCGTCCTCGGCCAAAGCGGCGGCAGTTCGCGCACCACCATCGTGGAGAGGTCGAACTCAACGCGACCGCCGCCACCCTGCAACCCCAACGTGAATTGGCCCGCGTCCCGCCTCGCCGTCCCGTCGCGCGAGAGCGTCGCATCCGTCAGAACGACCGTCTGCCACGGAAACGTTCCCGATTTCTGTCTCGCGCCCGGGTAGACGTTCTGTCCCGTCTGTCGATCGCGGTAGGTGGCCATGAACTTGAATCCCAGCCAGCCCGGCGTGGGTTTTGTGAGGTTGAACCCACGCGCCTTGATGGTGGCCTCAAACGGGTTGGAGCCGAATTTCGAGAAGTCGTACGGCAACGTTGCCGCGCCGCTGTCCGGCCGGTCGACGGGGATGTCCACGACAACCACGTCGCCCGTGCGCGTCGTGTAACGCCCGAGCTTCCAGTCCGCCGACGCAAAGCCGCGCGTACACACGGCCGCACCGCCCGCCAACGCGACAACCGCGCATCCCAGTAGCAGAACACCCTTCATCGACCACCTCCCGACAATCAATCGTTCTTGATAACCCGCTCGTAGTTACGACCGTTGTACGAAATCTCGTCGCCACAGCAGAGCCCGTCCGTCAAGTCGCGGATGTCATCCGACGAACCCGCATTCGGCATGGCCATTTTCGCGACATGGCCATCCGCAAACGCAACATGCGCCATATACTTTTTACCCGCCTTGTGGTTGAAGCCGATCGATTCGTGACTCGTTGAATAGCCATCTTTGTATTCCAAAATCGGATCCAACGTATTCGAACCTCCTCTCAACACGGGGGACTCCTGAGCCGTCCCTTCGATGGGCAGAAAGGGAATTTCTGCGAACAACAACCGCCGATCCGGCGCAGAGATCGTACCATATTCCTTGGCGTTTCCGACACCCGACGCAACCGCCTGCTTCAACCGATCATAGCCAAAGTAGGAATTCATCATGTAACTCCACTGTGGCACAAACGCGCCGTTCTCGACTTTGCGACACTGCTCAAGATGGGATGGACACGTGTAGATGGCGTGCGACTTTCCCGTGTAAGACCAGATGGCACCGTTCGTCAAGGCAAAAAGACTCGTATCAGGGTTTGTTTCGGACAACGAGGGAATATTGCAATCTCCTCGCCGCGAAGTGGGAGACGAGTGATTATTATACTTGTCCTTACTCAGCCACGAAATCCAACCCGGATGCTCTCTGTAGCCCACCCCATTGTTAGACGATGCGTAAATCGACTCGACCGATCCCGCATGGGGATACCAACCCACGGCCATACCGTAGTTCTGAACAGCCGTGGCCAGCCCGCGCATGTTCGTCATACATTTCGCCGCGCGTGCAGATTCTGTTGAACCGCTGAATCCGACAAACGCGACCGTCATCAGAATGCCGATAATGCCAATGACGACCAGCAATTCAATCAGCGTAAACCCCTGGGCGAATTTGTTTTTCATGAATATTCTCTCTTCCGTTTCGAGTCTACGCTCCGCGTCAGTCGCCCATCGCCTTGAACTCGTCCAACTGGCGCTTCGCGCAGTTGGTCGTCACCGTCTGTGCTCCGCGCTCGAACGCCAGGAGCGACGTCATGAGGTTGTCGACCGTCCAGACGTGGAACTCGTAGCCCGCGTCGCGGATCGTCTTGATGAACGCCGCCGTGACGACCTTCGGGTCGAACAACATGTCCACACCGTCCGCGCCCGTCTCCTTCAACGCTTTCAGCACGTCGTCCGTCGTGACGGCGGGCGTCGTCGGCTTCCAGCCCTTCCGCGCCCCCGTAAGCCAGAAGACTTTGTATTCAGGCATCTGTTCCTTGAGAGCCTTGCAACTCGCCGCATTGAAGGAGATGAAGAGGGTGTTCTTCGGCGTCGCCTTCGTCTGCTTCGCAAAAATCTCCTTGATGTACGGCACGATTTCCGGACCCGGCTTTACCTCGACGTAGATCTGACGACCGTCCACCGCGAGTTCGAGGAGTTCGGAAAGGAGAGCCGGGCGCGTGGGGGAGAACTTCGACCCCTTCCACTTGCCCCAGCCGCCAACGTCGACTTTCGAAATTTCGTCCGCCCAGCTCGCCTCCGAACATTTCTTCTTGCACGCGCCGGCCGTCGTCCGCGTCAGATCCGCGTCGTGGAACGTGAAGACCCGTTTGTCAGCCGACAGATAGATGTCGCACTCGAACCCGAACCCGCGCTCGACGGCCATCTTGTAGGCTGGCAGCGTATTCTCCGGCGCGTCATGCGATTCGCCGCGATGCGCAATGAATGTGTCGTACGCCGGACCAGCCGCATACGC
>CAZTHR010000242.1:0-3196 GCA_964613265.1 uncultured Lentisphaeraceae bacterium
ACGTGGCGCGTGTTCCATGGCATGGATGTTGCTAAGTTGTCCGTCGGAAAGTTCGCGATCATGAAACGTACAGACATTAGGAAGATTCTCATCATCGGCGCCGGGCCAATCGTCATCGGGCAGGGCTGCGAGTTCGATTATTCCGGCGTTCAGGCCGTGAAAGCGCTTAAACACGAGGGATACGAGGTTGTCCTCGTCAATTCCAATCCCGCGACCGTGATGACGGACGCCTTTGCGGACGGGAACGTCGCGGCCGACAAGGTCTACGTTGAACCACTCACCGTGGACGTTCTACACGATGTCATCCGTCGCGAACGCCCCGATGCCGTGTTGCCAACGTTGGGCGGGCAGACCGCGCTGAATCTGGCGATGCAACTAGATCGGCGCGGCATTCTCAAACGCTACAAGGTTGAACTGATCGGCGCGTCGGCGGAGGCGATTGCCCGCGCCGAGGATCGTCAGCAGTTCAAAGACGCCATGCGCGAACTCGGCCTCGACTTGCCGCGTTCCGGCACGGCGCATACGCTGGACGAGGCCCGCGCCGTCGCGGACACAATTGGTTCCTGGCCGCTCGTCATCCGTCCCGGTTTCACGCTCGGCGGTACGGGCGGCGGCATTGCGCACGATCCGGATGAGTTTCGGCTGATCGTCTCCCGTGGCCTTGAGGCCTCCCTCGATAGTGAAGTCCTCATCGAGGAATCGCTCGTCGGTTGGAAGGAATACGAGATGGAGGTCATGCGCGACCGGGCGGGCAACGCCGTGATTGTCTGTTCCATCGAGAACTGCGATCCGATGGGCGTCCACACGGGCGATTCCATCACCGTTGCGCCGATTCTTACGCTTTCCGATCGTGAATACCAGGCGATGCGCGACGATTCGATTGCCGTCCTGGAAAAAATCGGTATTGCCACGGGCGGCTCAAATGTGCAATGGGCCGTGGATCCCCGCACGGGACGCCGGATCATTATCGAAATGAACCCGCGCGTCTCACGATCCTCCGCGCTCGCCTCGAAGGCAACGGGGTTCCCGATCGCGAAAATCGCCGCGCTCCTCGCCGTCGGCTACACGCTTGACGAATTGAAAAACGACATCACGCAGACAACCCCCGCCTGTTTCGAGCCGGCGCTCGACTACGTGGTCGTGAAGATTCCACGTTTCGCGTTCGAGAAGTTTCCCGGCGCCGATGAGCGTTTGGGAACGCAGATGAAATCCGTTGGCGAGGTCATGGCTATCGGCCGTACGTTCAAGCAGGCGTATCTCAAGGCCGTCCGTTCGTTGGAGGCGCCGCTCAAGTACCACGATGCGGCGACGTTCGATCCGTGGTTCAAACGCGAACTCGATGAACTGGATGCGTTTCGTGCCTACCTGCAGACGTTTGCCGGACACGATTTGCCGCCGGACGTCCTGCGTCAGGCAAAGGTGTTTGGCTTTAGCGACGGTGAAATCGCCGCCGCGTTGGATGTCGCCGAGGCGGATGTACGTGCGTGTCGACGGGCACATGGCATCCATCCCCTGTTCGGGGAGGTCGACACCTGCGCGGGCGAGTTCGTGGCGCAAACGCCCTATTACTATTCCTACTACGCCTACGATGAGGCGTCGCCCCAGAAGGGGATAGCGGACACGGCCATGCCGGTGTCGGGCGCATCCCGGCGGAAGATCATGGTTCTCGGCGGCGGGCCAAACCGCATTGGCCAGGGCATTGAGTTCGACTGGTGCTGCTGCCACGCCGCATTCGCGTTACGAGCGCGTGGGTACGAGGTCGTCATGGTCAACTCGAACCCGGAGACGGTTTCAACGGATTACGACACGTCCGACCGTCTCTACTTCGAGCCGCTGACGTTCGAGGACGTGATGGAGATCTACGAACGCGAACGTTGCGACGGCGTAATCGTCCAGTACGGCGGGCAGACCCCGCTCAACCTCGCCCAGCGGCTCAAGGCCGCCGGCGCACGTATCGTCGGTACGTCGCCGGACGATATCGACCGTGCCGAGGATCGCGATTTCTTCAGGGCGCTCGTCGCCGACGTCGGGATGCGGCAGCCAGCCTCGGGGATTGCGCATTCCGTCGATGATGCACGGCGGATTGCGCAGGACATCGGTTATCCCGTGCTGGTGCGGCCGAGTTTTGTGCTGGGTGGGCGCGGCATGGCGATCGTGTACGAGGATGCCGATCTTGCCCGCTATGTGGCAGATGCCGTGGCGGCGTCCGAAGGACGTCCCATCCTCATCGACAAGTTTCTGGAACACGCAATCGAACTCGACGTGGACTGCATTTCGGACGGCGAGACGACGGTCGTCGGCGCGATTCTCGAACACGTCGAGGCGGCGGGCTGCCATTCGGGCGATGCGGCGGCCATCACGCCGCCCGTCTCGCTTTCGCCCGAGACAATCCGCGAAGTCGAACGGTACGCACATCTTTTTGCGCGGCGGTTGCATGTGGTGGGGCTGATGAACCTCCAGTTGGCCGTCAAGGACGGCGAAATCTGGATGATCGAGGTCAATCCGCGCGCGTCGCGGACGGTGCCGTTCGTCTCAAAGGCGATTGGGGTGCCGCTTGCGGGGTACGCGGCGCGGTGCATGGTGGGCGAGAAGCTGACGGAAATCGGGTTTACGCGACAGGTCGTGCCACGCCATTATTGCGTGAAAGAGGCCGTTTTCCCGTTCGTGAAGTTTCCGGGCGTGGATGTTTCGCTCACACCGGAGATGAAATCGACGGGCGAGGTGATGGCCATCGATCGCGATCCGTCGAGCGCCTACTACAAGAGCCAGGTGGCGGCGGGAAGTCCGTTGCCGGAGAAGGGGAACGTGTTCCTGTCCGTCAAGGACGAGGACAAGGCGCAGACGGTCGAACTGGCGCGGAAACTCCATGCGCTGGGCTACGGATTGTATGCGACGCGGGGGACGTCTACGTGCCTTTGGAACGCGGGCGTGCCGGCGCGGGCGAGTTTCCGCATTTCGCGGGGGCGGCCGAACGCGCTCGACCTCATCCGCGCCCGCGAGGTGCAGTGGGTTGTGAATACGTCGGAGACGGGGGGCGAGGCGCATGGCGATGCGCGGAAACTCCGCGCGGCGGCCGTGTGCGCGGGCATCCCCGTCACGACGACGTTTGCGGCGTTCTCCGCCGCGTTGAAGGGGTTGGAGGACACGCGACTCTTCGGCCGTGCCGAAGCCCGCCCGTTGCAGGACTACCGTTGAA
>CAZTHR010000243.1:0-3174 GCA_964613265.1 uncultured Lentisphaeraceae bacterium
ATGCGGGCGATCTGACGCTTGCGGGCGACAACTCGGCGTTCACCGGGTCCTTCGTCTTCACGAACACGGCCCTCACGGTCGAGCATTCCGCCGCGCTTGGTCACGGCAATCCCGTGGACTTCGCAGGTACGCAGAACGGGGGTACGAATAAACGTCTCGTTTTCAGTGCAGACGGTGTCTACTCAAACCCCATCGTCTTCGGGGCGGCGGACAAACCCGGCGAGGAACATCACATTAACGTCTACGGATGCGTCACGAACACCGGACTGCTTACGCTGAACGCCTATTGCCGCCTTAACGCCGATTCTGGATTCGCCGCGTTCTGCGGCGGCGTTTCCAATTTCGTCAACCACTGGGTTCTGAACGGAAAGACCGAGTTCTTCGGAGAGAAGCCCATTTACATGAAGGACAAGATCTTCTACTTCGATTCTGGTACGCTGCGCTTTGGCTCGTCGGGGCTGACGAACGCAAGCCAAGTTCTCGTCGCCAAGGGAACGCTGATCTTCGACGCGGCTAATCTGTTTTCAGAAAAGCAGACGCTCATGATGGGCATCAACTACGGCCCGCAGGCCCTCATCGACCTCAACGGATTCGACCAGCGATGCGGGGATTTTTCTCACCAGTGCTATCTTTCCAACCAACGTTATCAATCCGTCGGCGCTCAGACGATCCGCAGCGCAACGCCCGCCACGTTCACGATACATGGTAAGGTGACGGGGAACGCGACGTACGAGGGATTCATCGACGGCGCGGCATCCCTGACGCTGGCAAGTCCACGGACCGTACTGACAATCAATGGCGGCGAGACGGGCTACGGCCCTGCGAAGGCGGGCGGCACGACAACGGGTACGCTGACCGTACGAAACGGGGCGCAGCTCACGATCGGCGCGAACGCGGACTTTCCGAGACTTGGCGGACTCGTCGCCTCGAATTCGTCCGCGCTCGTCGTGAGCACGTCGTATCTCAACCCGGCGAATGGCCTTGCGCTGACGGTTTCGGACGACTCGACGCTGACTGTTGACGCGGGCGTGGAACTGCGCGCGGCGTCCGCGCTCGTCGGCGGAATGGAACTTAAACCCGGCGTCTACACGAAGGATTCGCCGGAAATGGGCGGACGTCTGCTCGGCGATGGCAAAGTCGTCGTCAACGTGCGCGGGGGCACGACGTTCTCCTGGGTTGGCGGTGCTGACGGCAATGCGCTTGCGGCGGCGACGAACTGGAAGGGTGGCGTGGCGCCGTCGTTCGACGGGACGGAGCGGCTTCTCTTCGGCGCGGACGCGCAGACGCAGGTCGCCGTCGTCTCCGGCGCGGTCAAGGCCTATGCGCTGGACGTCGCCATGGGCGCGCCGTTCACGCTTGAGGCGGCGGACGCTGACGCGAAGATTCTGCTCAACCTTGGCGGACTTTCCATCACAAACACGGCTGCGGAGGGTATCGTCTCCCATACGGTCAACTGTCCGATCGAACTTGCGGAACTGCCGCAGACATGGTGCGTCGCGGCCAATGCCTCGTTCGAGAACAACGCCTCGCTCTCAAGTGGAGAATCCCAGTTCGGGCTGACTATCCGCTCGGTCGGGCGCACGAATTTCAGGGCGGACAATTCGGGCCTTCTCGCCGCGCTCGTTCTGACGAACTGCAACACCACCGCAGGGCAGCCGTACGTCTATAATCCCAAAGGCCTCGGCGCGGCGTCGCGCCCGACGCGATTCGAGTCCTGCTGGCCGTGCTTTCAAGTCCCGGAGAACACCGTCTGGACGAACAAGACGCCTCTGGACGTCCACAGGGGCAGTACCGCCCAATGGGGCCACACGGGCAGCAGGAAGTCTGGCGCAAAGCTCGTGCAGTTAGGCGAGGTCCGCGCTGTGGGACCGTCCACGGATGGGCTTGAGTCGCAGGTCCGTCTTACCACTGAATGGCGCGGCGGTCTGACGGCGGAGAACGGACAATCCATTGGCATCCGGTTCGAGGGACTTGACCAGACATTTCTGGACAAGCCAATTCGGACCACGGGCGACGTCTACTTCGACTATCCGGGCACTGTGACGATAGCCACCACGAACAACTCGTGGCGCACGATCAACCCCTACAAGAACACGATCAAGTGCGGCTGCGCCTACGCGCTGGCCACGAACGGTACGTTCGCGTTCGCCAACAACAATGCCGTCTACCTAACGGAGAACGGGTCGGTTCTGGACTTGAACGGATACGACCAGCAGGTCGTCCGCCTCTACCGCACGTGGTCACCCTGGACTAACGCGGGGACGACGCGCCTCACGGCATATGGCCGCGTGACGAGCGAAGAACCGGCGACGCTGACGATCGCGACGGACGAGAAATGCGACGACTGGATCCCCCTGAAGTTCGAGGGCGCGGCGGGGCTTCGCTTCAATGCGGTGGGTTCGCTCGCTTTCACAAACAAGCTCTCAACGACCACAGGTCCGCTGGAGGTCCTGCGCGGGACGGTCAAGTTCCTCGTGGGGTCTGGCTGGACGTCGTCGTCGAACGTCGTTCTGAACGGAGGAACGATTGCCGTGGCGAAGGGCGCGGGTGCGACGGCGTTCGGGACGGACGGGAAATCGATTGTAGATTTTGTCCGCGACGCGGGAACGCTCGACGTCGCGGAGGGGGAGCAGGCCACGGTGCGGACGCTTGGCTTCACGAAGGCGAATGGGCGAATCGGGTATTTCAAGCCGGGCGTCTATGGCGGCCCTGACGCCGGGCAGTCCACGGCGTGGACGCTTGACTGGATGGCGGGCAGTGGGACACTGCGCGTCCTTCGCAACGGCTCCGACGGAACGCTGCTCATTTTCCGCTGACGCCACGTGCATCGCGGAATGGCGCCATATCCGTCGGCACGGCGCCATTGAAAACGACGACCGCCAAAGGGCTTTCATCCTTGCATGAAAGCCCTTTATTTGACACTCTTGCCGCCGTTTGTTTTCTTGGACATACAGCGTGTTTCAATGGACTTTGACTAGCGGTCGATCCGACGCATCTCCTTGTCGGTGATGTCGTCGAACGACCGCCTCCTGGGCAAGACCTTTCGGACGATTCCGATGCGGTTCGCGTTCGTCAGGCGGTGGTACTTCGTCGCCCCGGGTGGGAACTTGCGTCGTTCCTTCGTGACCATTGATGCCTCCTTGCGTTTTTGTGCTTGCAGGAAAGCATACAGCC
>CAZTHR010000244.1:0-3166 GCA_964613265.1 uncultured Lentisphaeraceae bacterium
TCATCCGCGCTGGGCGGCGCCTTGTCACGTGGCGCGGCGGCAACGCCGCGCACGTCCGTCGGGTTCGCTGCGCCATCGCCCGCCGCGCCAGAAGAACCGGCGGTGCCGCACAACGTACCATTCGCCCTCGGTCAGCCGCCGTTGGAGGTTCTGTTGGCCGCCACGCCATCGCCAACGCCTGTGGGCGCGGCAGTGCCTGCGGAAGCCGCCGCCGCGTCGGCGCGAACGGAGATGTTGGCCGTCACCGTGTCCAACATCGTCGAGGCGGTTGCCACGCAGCTTCTCGTCACGCCTGCGTTGGCGCAGGGCGAAGGGACGGTGCGCCTGATCTTGAAGCCGAACGTGCTTGACGGCGCGGTTGTCACGCTGACCGCGCAGGAGGGGACGTTGACCGTCACGTTGACGACGGCGACGCCGAAAGCGGCGTCCATCGCCGCCGCCGCGTTGCCGCAGTTGGAGGTTGCGCTCGCCTCCCACGCGCCCGCATTTCACCATGTCGCGGTCGTCCTGACGTCCGCGCGAAAGGGATTGTCCAATGAAACCACTTGAAATCCTCTGCGCCCGCCCGCATGGCGTGGACGCGACGCCCGCCGCCATTTTGGCCTCTTCGGCGTTCGCGATGCCGTGCCGTTGGGGCGACGAACCGGCGGTGCTTCGGCTGAACGCCGTGCACCCGTCCGACACGCTTGCGTTGTCCGTCTGTTTTGGCGACGAGCCGCACACGCTGGCGCTCGCGCGGTCGTCGCGTTTCGCCGAACTCGACGCGATCTGGGAGGCGCGTGCCGATGTGCCGGACGTTCTGCTCCTCGCGCTCGTGGAACGGGCCTGCGGGCCGCTGTTCCAGTTGCTGGAGAACGCCGTGCGGCGGCAGATGCGCCTGGTGGGACTGGCGGGCGAAGCCGACGCGGCGGCGTTGTCCTTCCGTGTGGCCGACGTCGCGTTCACGTTGTCGCAGTCGAACACGGTCGTCGCCGCGTTGGGGACGTTGCGCAATCTTGATCCGGCGGACGCGACGCTGCGCGCGGTTGCGCTCTCCGCCGAAGCGGAGTATGCGGCGTTCGCCCTGTCCGACGCCGACGGCGCGGGGTTGGCGCCCGGCGACGCGGTGCTGTTGCCGGAACTCGGCGCGTGTGCGCCGCGCCTCGTCGTGGACGGACGGTTCATTGCAGACGCGACGGGCGTCGTGCCGTATCGCGAAACGACAGAAGGCGACGTCCGTCCGCCCGTGCGCGTCCGCGCCGCGCGGCCGTCCACGCTGACGCTGGGCGAGCTATTCGACGCGGCGGAGGGTGGGTTGCGGCCTGACGGGATTGCCGCGCCGGCGGTTGCCGACGCCCTGCGGCTTGTCCGGGACGGCCGGACGCTGGCGACGGGTTCGTTGGGACGGGTGGGCGACCACGCCGCGTTCATCGTGGAAACGAAGGAGTAGCCGGCCATGTTCCAGACCGATCCGTTTACCCTCATCGTCCTGCTTGTCGGACTGTCGCTGTTGCCGTTCGTGGCGATGATCGCGACGTCGTATCTGAAAATCGTCGTGGTGATGTCGCTGATTCGCAACGCGCTCGGCATCCAGTCGATTCCGCCGAACATGGTCATCAATGCGCTGGCGATGATTCTCTCGTTCTACGTCATGGCGCCCGTGGCGTCTGAATCGTGGGCGATTGCGCAGAAGGAACTGGCGGCGCGTCCCGCCGCCGTGGCGCCGGCGGCCGCCGCGCCGGGCGGGGCGCAGGCGTCTCCGCCGAAGGCCGTCACGTGGTTCGAGACGGATGCGCTCGCCCATGCCGCCGAGCCGTTCCGCAAATTCCTGTCCGACCACACGTCGACGCGGGATCGCGCGTTCTTCGTGAACACGGCCGAAACGCTGTGGGGCAAGGACGGGCAGGACGCGAAGGTCGATCCCGAGAGTTTCTACATTCTGCTTCCCGCGTTTTGCGTGTCGGAACTCACGAAGTCGTTCCAGATTGGCTTTCTCGTCTATCTGCCATTCATCGCCATTGACATCATCGTCTCGAACATTCTGTTGGCGATGGGCATGATGATGGTGTCGCCGGTGACGATTTCGCTGCCGTTCAAGTTGCTGCTGTTCGTGATGGTGAACGGCTGGACGCTGCTCATCCAGGGCCTTGTGCGGGGGTATGTGCTATGAGTTCGGCGCAGATTCTCGACTACGCGCAGATGTGCCTGTTCCTCGTGCTGCGCCTTTCGCTTCTGCCGATCGCCGTGGCGACGATTATCGGCATTCTCGTATCGCTCCTGCAGGCGCTCACGCAGATTCAGGAACAGACGCTGGGCTTCGCGGTGAAACTCATCGCCATCTCGCTCACGCTCGCCGTTTCCGCGTCGTGGATCGGATCGTCGCTTCTCCTCTACACGCAGGACATCTTCACCCACTTCGCGTTGTTGAGGTAGTCGGTGCCGTGCGTTGAATTCCATCGGTGGGTGCTGGCGGCGGTGCTGGCGATGGCGCGGATTGGCGGCGCGTTCGCCATCTGCCCCGCGCTGACGGAGACGATGATTCCGGGCGTGGCGCGGCGAGCGGCGGT
Source organism: uncultured Lentisphaeraceae bacterium (assembly GCA_964613265.1). Taxonomy (GTDB): domain Bacteria; phylum Verrucomicrobiota; class Kiritimatiellia; order RFP12; family UBA1067; genus RUG572. Next base: position 2,547 of record CAZTHR010000244.1, read on the forward strand.
GCTGGCGTTCGCGTTCATCGTCATCCCGTACGTCAAGGCGGACATGCCGCCGGGCGAACCGGTGTGGTGGGCGTTTGCGCTTTTGGCGGCGCGGGAGGCGTTCATCGGCTTTTTGCTCGGCTTTTTTGCGGCGATTCCGTTCTGGGTGGCGGAGAACGTTGGCAATTTCATCGACAACCAGCGCGGTGCGACGATGGGCGAAGTGTATTCGCCGTTGTCGGGGACGCAGGTTTCGACGACGGGCATTTTCTTCACGCAGCTCGTTTCGACGCTGTTTTTCACGGGCGGGGCTGTGCTGATCTTCCTGGGGGCGCTCTACAAGAGCTACGCCGTCTGGCCGGTGTTCGACACCGCGCTGGCGTTCGCGCCGGACGCGCCCGTGCAGATTCTGGGGACGCTCGACGGGATGTTGCGTACGACAGGCGTCATCGCCGCGCCGATTATCATCGTGATGTTTCTTGCGACGATCGGCCTTGGATTCGTGAACCGCACGGCGCCGCAGCTCAACGTGTTCTTTTTGTCGATGCCGGTCAAGTCCGCCCTCGGCGTGGCCGCGCTGGTCATCTACTTGCCGTTCATCATGGACATGCTGATGTACACCGACGACGCCTCCATCCTCG
>CAZTHR010000245.1:0-3131 GCA_964613265.1 uncultured Lentisphaeraceae bacterium
TTTCCGTTTCCGCACACGGACGTGGTTGTGATATAATGGCGGCATGGAAAATCGTACAAATCGGGATTTCATGGGACGCCGGACGTTTCTAGCCGGCACGGCCGCGCTCGGCGCGGCGTGTCTGGCAGGTTGCGCCGCGTCGGGTCGTCGTTGTTGCGGGGTGTCCGCGTTGCGGGAACGGCTGGGCGTGTGCAGCTGGTCGTTCCGTCTGCCGCTCGACGGCGTGGCGCGGGAAATGGAGAAGCTTGGCTTGCGCCGCATCCATCTGGCGCTCCAGCCCTTCCTCGAAGGGGCGTCGCGGCACGGCGCGGCTGAGGGCGCGAAGGCGCTCGACCAGGTGAAGACGCGTCTTGCGTCCGGCGCGTGGGTGCTGTCCGCCGCGATGATCGGATTTCCGCAAGAGGATTATTCGACGCTCGACACGATTCGTCGGACGGGCGGCGTGGTGCCGGACGATGCATGGGAAAGCAACAAGAAGATCGTGAAAGCGGGGGCGAAACTCGCGGCGGAACTCAAGGCGCCGCTTCTGACGCTCCACGCGGGTTTTCTGGATGAATCCGATGCGGCGGCGCTCAAGAAGTATTCCGAGCGCGTGAAGTTCATCGTGGACGTCTGCGGCGAAGCGGGTGTGGGCGTGGCGTTCGAGACGGGGCAGGAGACGGCGGACGATTTGGCGAAATTTCTGGAACGGACGCCGGGCGTGGGCGTCAACTTCGACCCCGCGAATATGATTCTCTATGGAAAGGGTGACCCTGTGGCGGCGGTGGCGCGGCTGGCGCCGTGGATTCGCCACGTGCATATCAAGGACGCGAAGAAATCCGCCCATCCTGGCGCCTGGGGGACGGAGACGCCTTGGGGCGACGGCGAGGTGAATCCGGCCGCGTTTCTCGCCGCGCTGGACAAGGCCGGCTATGCGGGGGCGTTCGCAATCGAGCGCGAAGGCGGCGACGACCGCGTGGGCGACATCGCGAAAGCGGCGGATCGGATTTTGAGAGGTTAATGGTTAAAAGGAGAAAGGAATCGACATGGACATGTCAATCACACGGCGGGGATTTCTGAAGACGGCGGCGGGTGCTTCCCTCTTCTCGATTGTTCCGGCCAGCGTTTTGCGGGGCGAAACGGCGCCCTCGAACCAGCTCACGCGTGCGCTGATCGGCTTCGGCAGCATCGCGCACAGCGGCAACCATCTCGCGTTCAAGGGGTCGCGTCTGATCGGTTTGTGCGATCCGTACGCCAGCCGTGTGCAGGCGGGCTTGGTCGCGGCGGAACAGAACGGCTTCGGCAAGATCAAGGGCTACAAGAATTTCCTTGAACTGCTGGCGGACAAAGACGTGGACATCGTCCACATCTGTACGCCGCCGCACTGGCATGGCTGTATGAGCGTGATGGCCGCGAAGGCCGGCAAGGACATCTGGTGCGAAAAGCCGATGACCCGCACGGTGGGTGAAGGCAAGCGCGTGATGGAAGTCGTGAAGGCGCAAAAGCGGATGTTCCGCTTGAACACCTGGTTCCGCTTCACGGGCGGATTCTACGGTTTCGGTACGACGGTGGAGCCGATTCGTCAGGTGGTCGAAAACGGCCTCCTCGGCAAGGGGCCGATCAAGTGTACGTTCGGCGCGGGGCAGGGCTTCAGCTGGAAGTTCTTCTGGTCTGGTCGTGTGAACGCCGCGCCGGAACCGATTCCGGCGGACTTCGACTGGGACATGTGGCTCGGCCCGGCGCCGTGGAAACCGTACACGGCGCACCGTGCCGGCACGTCCTTCCGTGGCTACTGGGACTACGATGCCGGCGGCCTCGGGGACATGGCGCAGCATTACCTCGACCCGCTCCAGTACTTGCTCGTCAAGGACGAGACGAGTCCGGTCAAAATCGACTACAAGGGGCCGAAGCAGCATCCAGAGTCCGTGGGGCGTTTCGACCGTATCACGCTGACGTACGACGACGGCACGACCGTGGATCTCGACGGCGACGAATCGCTCAAGGGCGAACCACTCCTGCGCGGCTCGAACGGCCTTTGCGTCTATCCGAAGACGGCGAACAGCCCGACGCTCCGTCTCGTGGACAAGAACGGCAAGGAACTCGACGCGGCAAAGATTCTCGCCGACTTGCCGAAGCCTGCGCCGCAGCAGACGGACTTCATCGATTCCTGCAAGAACCGCAAGACGTTCGCGCTCAACGAATCGAACGGTTTCCGTTCTTGCACGATGTTCAACCTCGGTATCGTGGCGGAACGTCTTGGTCGCGGGTTCGAGTTCGATCCCGTGACGCTGCGTGCGAAGAACGACCCGGCGGCCGACCGTTTCCTCTATCAGGGAATGCGCGAACCGTGGAAAAAGGAAATGTTCGGCTGAGAAAGGAGATTGCGGACATGAAGAAAATGTTGATGGTCTGTGCGGCGTTTGCGGCGCTTGTCGTCGGCGCGGCGGAAAATCCCTACGCCTCCTATGAAAAGGCGATGGCGCCGGTGAAGGATTCGCCGATGGCCGTGGAATGGCAGAACAAGGACGATGCGGCGATTGCTCAGGCGACGACGCCGGCGGCGCTGGCCGCATATGTGAAAGACGCCGCGGCGGCGAAGGCTCTGCTCGCGAAAGTGAAGGGTGCGTATGCGACGTGTCCAATGGATCTCACGGTCATCGCGGCCGTTTCGCAGTTCGTGATGAAACCCGCGTGTGCCGGCGCTTGCCCGAAGGCCTGTGCCGACCAGCGGAAGGTCTGGAACGGGGCGTTGCTCGATGTTGCGCAGACGTCTGCGGATGACTACGTGAAGACGTTCATGCTCGACCAGTTGCGCTGGTGTGGCTGCCCGTCGCAGGCGGCGGCGGTTCGTGCGCTGGGCGATAAGTCCGCGAAAAGTGTGAAGGACTTCGCCTACTGGGTGGCGGCCGAACTCGACGCGGCCAAGACCCGCTAAGCGTGGTTCGACCGAACGTACGTGTCACAAGCCACTCACGCTCGTCGGCCTCGCGTCCTCGAAGGAGAGGCCGACGAGCGTTGATTTGACTTGTTCGCTTTCGCGGACGTCCATTTGAGTTCGATTGTCTGAAATAACAACTTCCGCTTGCGCTCCTCCGTTGACGCGAGACGGTGGGGAATGGTAGAATGACGGTCATGGCGAAGACACTTAAAAT
>CAZTHR010000246.1:0-3127 GCA_964613265.1 uncultured Lentisphaeraceae bacterium
ACAGGGCGTGAAAATGCGATAATACCCACAACCTTAGAATATCATCGGATGTCCCTTGTGGGATTCCGGGAGACGCGAAAGGCAAGTCATTCATCAAAACAAGTTGTATGTTGTATAGAACTTCCAAGAAGGAGTTGGTTGAAATGAAGAAAGCATCTGAAGGTTTTACGCTCGTCGAGCTGCTCGTCGTAATCGGCATTCTCGGCATTCTGATGGGCGCCCTGTTCCCGGCCATCTCCTCGGCCATGCTGAGCGCGAACACGTCGGCCATGGCGATGAAGGGCCGCAACCTCTTCGTGGGCATCACGCAGGCGAACACCGAGCGCGAGGCGGCTGGTCTCACCTCTGTGTGGCCGAAATCCACCGAGAATAAGTCGGACGATCAGGAGGACATCTCCGGCATGGACTTCCCCGATTCCGCAAAGTACTTCGAAGAACTTTTTGACATCAAGACCTATGGTGATCAGAAGTGGTCGCCGTACGTGGCCGGCGTCGATATCGCCGTGCTGTCTGGTGCGGGCGTTCCGTCCTTCTCCGGCACGAAGTCGCTTGAAGGCAAGTTCGTCGCCTGGTCTGTGCTGAAGGGGCTTCAGGACGAAATGGAAGATATCCTGCCCGTGCTCGTCACGCGCAACGCGGCGATCAATCAGCTTCCGACCTCTGGAACTTTCCAGGGCACGGAGACGACGGAAGTCGGCGTGGGCAAGGCGAATGGCGGCGAGTCCGATACGCCGTTCTCGAACAAGGCGTTCGTGCTCGTCCGCAAGGGTGGCGCGTCGCAGGTGATCAAGGCGAAGTACTCGAAGCTCTACCTCGTTTACAACAAGCAGGGTTTCACCGTTCCGTCGGGTGCCACGCTTGAGTACCTCAAAACGGGTGCGCAGTAAAAGCGTTGTACGTTTCCGTCGCCATCGATTTGGCGCTTGACCGGACGTTCACCTATTCGGTGCCGGTCGCACTCACGGAGAAGTTGTGCGTTGGCCAACTTCTCCGCGTTCCTTTTCACGGCCGCATTGTGCGCGGGTTCGCGCTGGCGGTGTCGGATGTGCCACCGGTGTCGCACGTGTCGTTCAAGGACGTGCTGGCCATTGAGGACGAGTCGCCGTTCTTTTCGGCCGCCGTCCTGAAGCTCGTTCGTTGGATTGCCACCTACACGGCGTCGCCCATCGAACTGGCGCTTCGTGCTGCCGTACCGGGCGCCGTGTTGAAGCCGAGCGCCAAGCCACGCGAACGGCTTTACGTCGAGCCTGTGGCGGCGGCGGACGAGAAGGGGCTGACGCTCCATCAACTGGAGGTGTTGAAAAATCTGCAGCGTGTGGGCGGTGGCTGGTTGCAGCAGGTCGTCGCGGAATTCAAGACGTCCGCGTCGTTGTTGAAGACGTTGGAGAAGAAAGGCGTTTTGGCGATTGCGCCGCGCGTTTCGCGCCGCGATCCGCTTGCGGGGCGTCACGTGCTGCCGACGAAGCCCCGTGTTCTCAATCCCCAGCAGACCGCCGCGCTGGACGTCGTATTGCGGGGTTCGTGCGGGACGTCGCCCGCCGTCTACCGTCCCGTCCTGCTCCACGGCGTGACGGGCAGCGGCAAGACGGAAGTCTATTTGCAGGCGATTGGGCGTCTGCTCGACGAAGGCAGGGGCGCGATCGTGTTGGTGCCGGAGATTTCGTTGACGCCGCAGACCGTGCAGCGTTTTGCGGGGCGGTTCGGCGATCGCGTTGCCGTCCTTCATTCTGCGTTGTCCGACGGCGAACGCTACGATGAATGGCATCGCATTCGGACGGGCGCGGCGCAGGTCGTGGTGGGTCCGCGCAGCGCGGTGTTCGCTCCCGTTCGCAACTTGGGGCTGATTGTGGTCGACGAGGAACACGATCCGTCCTACAAGCAGGAGGAGACGCCGCGCTACCATGCGCGTGACGTGGCGGTGATGCGCGCGCGTTTTGAGGGCGCACGGGTCGTTCTCGGTTCGGCCACGCCGTCGTTGGAATCGTGGGTGAACGCCCGGAAGGGCAAGTACGCACTGGCGTCGATTCCCAACCGCGTGGCGGGTCGTTCGCTGCCGGACGTGCATCTCGTCAACATGGACGACGAAGTGGCGAAGCTCGGCCACGTGCCGATCTACTCGTCCCTGCTGCTGGAGGCCATTCGGTCGCGTCTGCGGAACGGCGAGCAGACGATTCTCTTTCTCAACCGCCGTGGCTATTCGCGAGTGCTGGAATGTCCCGACTGCGGCTGGGTGGCGGAGTGTCCTGATTGTTCGTTGCCGTTTACCTACCATCGGGTCGACAGTTGTCTGCGGTGCCACATCTGCGGCGCCTGGACGCCCGTGCCGCCCGAATGTCCGAACTGCCACAATCGGGACTTGAACTACACGGGCATCGGGACGCAACGGGCCGAAGCCGCGCTCAAGGCCTGTTTTCGCGAGGCTCGCATTTTGCGCATGGATGCCGATTCGACGGCGCGCAAGTTCTCGCACGATGACATCCTGAGCGCGTTTCGCGCGAACAAGGCGGACATTCTGCTCGGCACGCAGATGATTGCCAAGGGGCTGGACTTCCCCAACGTCACGCTCGTGGGCGTGTTGAACGCGGACACCTCGCTCAACCGTCCCGATCCACGCGCGAGCGAACGCACCTACCAGCTGCTGGCGCAGGTCAGCGGTCGCGCCGGCCGTGCCGAAAAGCCGGGGGAAGTCTACATTCAGACGTTTTCGCCGGATGCGCCCGCAATTGCGGCGGCGGCCTCCAATAAAGGTTTTTCCGTGTTCGCCGAAGGGGAGCTGGCGGAACGCGAGGCGGCCTATCTGCCACCCTACTGCCGGTTGTGTACGCTCGTGTTCCGGTCGAAGGATGAAACGCGCGCGCGCGACTGGGCGCGGGTGTACGCCGCGTCGTTGGCGAAGTGGGCGGCACGCGTCAATGGCGCGGCGGGGGAGGACGGCCCGTTTCGCGTCTCGGAGGCCGAGGAGGCGGCGCTGCTGAAAGCGGAAGGGTGGTTTCGCTACCAGATCGTTCTGCGGGCGCCGTCCGTCAAGATGATCACGGAGGCGGTCAAGTGGATTGAAAGCGTCCGTCCGCCGCCGCCGGACGTCCGTGTCATTTACGACGTGGACGCTTTGAACATGGTTTGACCT
>CAZTHR010000247.1:0-3093 GCA_964613265.1 uncultured Lentisphaeraceae bacterium
ATGGGAGAACGGGGGTATTTCCGATTTATTGTCGGGCATTGCCGGGTGATATACTACAACCCGTCGCCGCATCCAAGGATGGACAACGGCGGAAACACTGCATTCATCACAGAAAAAGACACATCAACTACGAAAAATCCAACAGGAGAAGCCCTATGAACAACATCGCAAAACAGAACATCGGTCTCATCGCGTCCGCCTTCCTTGCCACGGCGGCGTTCGGCGGCGTCCCGCTCAACAACCTGCAAGGCACGGGAGGTATTGCGTTCAACCCATTGGCCTACACGGCAGGCCTACCTTGGGAGGGTGGTGAGACGAACGGATTGAACGGCATCGTGTCGAAGCCGCAAATCGGTACGTGGTATGTGAATCTGAACGACGCCCGCGTCAACTGGTGGGCAAGTTCATTGGCCATCACGTTTCTTGACCGCGTGGAGGTTTCAACGGGTTACGGACTCGTCAACGCCCATAAATACGGCGACAGCAGCATCAACACCTACAACCTCGGCGCCAAGGTGCGTGTGCTTGACGAAAATGCATTCGATACCGTTTGGGTCCCCGCGCTGGCCGTCGGCGGCGTCTACAAATACACCGATTCGCGAACGGTCGACGCGCTGGGGCTTGACAACGACGGCTTCGACGCCTACGCCGTCGCCAGCAAGCTCATCACGCAGACGCCGTGGCCGATTCTGCTGTCGGCGGGTGTCCTGCTCTCGGACGAAGTGGTGAACGGCGTCGTGGGCCACAACGACTACGACGTGGTGGCGTTCGGCAACATCGACATCCTGCCGGCGGAGAACGTGGCCATCGGCCTTGAATACAAGCAGGGCGTCGATGCCGGCGACGGCATTCGCAACCACGACTACTGGGATGCGCACGTCGCGTGGTTCATCACGAAACAGCTGACGGCCGTGGCGGCCTTTGCCGAAACGGGCGGGAAAGACCGTTTCTACCGGCGCGGCAGCGCAAAGAACTTGGGTGTCGGTTCGGGCGCCGTGTTCTCCCTCCAGTACCAGTTCTGACGCAAGAAGCCAGACGTTCATCGGCGCCGCCGAACATTCCCGTCCGATTTACGGGGATGCCCGGCGGCGCGAGTTGCAGTCGGCGTCAGAACCAGAGCGAGAACCAGTTGCCGGGATCGTCCACGTTCGAGACGGAGGCGAAGTCGGCGACGGGAATCGTCTTCAGTTCGGGGCCGTGCGACAGCGTAAGCGTCCAGGCGCGTGTCACGCCGGCGTTTTCAGTCGTCGTCGGCGCGGGCGTGAGCGTGGCTTTCCAGGCGTTGTTCTTGATCGACGTGGCGAACAGCGTTTCCGCGCGCGACGTGCCCGCGAGACGTCCCTTGGCGAGGACGAGCGGCCCGCGCAGGACGAGCGTGCCCGCGACGCTGCGGGCGAGGCCGGCCATGTCGGGCGTGTACCATTCCATGAAGTGGACGGTGTACTTGGGAACTTCCATGCTGTAGTGCTGCGGCGACGGCGGGATGTATTCGGTGGAGACGGGAATTTCTTCCAAACGTGGCGAGAGGTCAAACGCCAGCGTCCAGGCGCTCAGGCCGGCCGGTGCGTCGACGGCGTACCAGCCATCTTTCGCGGTGACGGTTTTACCGTTCAGCTTAAACGTCTGCGACCAGCGCGGGACACGGAATTTCACGCGGCCCGCCGTTGTACGGTCGATCGTCACCGTCACGGGCGTATCCGCATACGGATAACCGCCGGCGATCGACACCTGGGCGTTCGGGAACGCCGCGACGGCGTCCGCGTAGAGTGCCACGTTGAGTGTGCCGTCCGGCGCCATGCCGCCCACGCTGCCCGCGACGTCGAAGTACGTGCGCATCATGTTGTCCGGGCAGCACTGGTGCTCGCGCATTCCGGTCTGCGGCGGCGCGGCGAGGTGGCGTGTGCCGTGGGAACGGATGATGTGGGCGCCCCAGCGGCCGTCGCGGGAAACACCGGCGAGGAAGGCGTTGTAGAACGCCTCTTCGATCATGTCCGCATACTTCGCGTCGCCCGTGACGAGCAGGAGTTCGCGGTTGAGGCGGATCCAGTGCGTGACGTCGCAGAGTTCGGTCATGCCGTTGACGCGGTGGCGCGCATCGAGGAAGTGGTCGAAGTAGCCGGCCGAGCGCATCGGGTTGAGTTCTTCGTCGATCAGGTGGCGGTGGAACGCCAGCACGGCGTCGAGCACACGCCGTTCGCCGGTCAGGCGGTAGTAGTCCACCAGGCCTTCCAGACAGCTCTGGATTTCATAGGCCTTCGCCCAGAACGTCGCCTCGGGGAACCAGGTGCAGATCTTGTCCGTACGGAACGCATTGCGGATGAGCGTCGTGGGTGTCATCGGCTCGGCGTCCATGGCGTGGACGATGTCCTTGGCCAGTTTCAAGTAGGCGGGCTTGTCCGTGATGCGGTAGAGTTCGAGCACGGGGCGGAGGATGCTCATCGAGGAAACGCCGTTCCAGGCGCCCGTCTTGTCGATTGTGAGATTGAGGCGCTTGAGTTGCGCGATGAGGTGGTCGGCCATTTTCACCGCGCCGTCGAGCGCCCGCTTGTCGCCCGTCGCCCGATAGATGTCGACGAGCGCCCAGAACGTGTACTTCCGCCCCCAGACGTTGAAGCACCAGTGCTGTTTGGAATCGGGATTTGTCGGGTCGCGCCGCAGCAGGTCTTCCTGCTGGTAGGTGCTCAGGTAGCCGTTCGGTTTTTGGAACTCTTTCAGGAAGTCGGCCATGTGGCGGGTCGTCCAGTCCTTGAGCGACGGATCCTGCGTGTAGGCGACGGCGCCGGCGAAGCAGAGCATCGTCTTGCCCCAGTATTCGTTCTGCCAGCCCGTACGGCCGTCCGTGTCATCCCAATGCGTGCGGAAGGCGTTGACGCATTCGTCGTACATCGCGCCCCGCGCCCAGTTGGAGTAGGCGCGTGCGCGGATGCAGGCGTCGGCATATTGCCCGGCGACGCCAAGCAGTTTGACGTTCTTGAGATCGGGCGTGGCGAAGACGTCGGTTGTGGCGTTGGTGGCGGCGAACGTCGCTGCCGGCAGCAGGGCGAAAGCCAGAATCAGATGTTTCATATCGTTCCTTTCATGAGGGGAAATCCT
>CAZTHR010000248.1:0-3088 GCA_964613265.1 uncultured Lentisphaeraceae bacterium
CAGACGCACAGGGACGAAGTTCCGCACGGGTTTTCCATCCTGCCAGATCTTCAGGTTGTAGAGGCGGACACGGGACTTGTTCTCCACCCTGTCTTTCACGTTCTCGGCGAACAGGTACATGGAACGGCCCGTGTTGAGCGCAAAATCCCCCGTACGATCCACCTTGGTCACGCCGTTCACGACAATCTGCACACGATTGGTCTCAAAATCCGTCCACACATGGTAGGTCTCGTTCGGGACGACGGGTACGCACATGGGATGGTCTCTACCAACAACCTGAGCAGAATCCGTCGCGTGAATGTAGTGAAAACCTTGGTATCCGAAGGACTGAGACTTGTTCGCGTTGTGCCACGGATAGAACCGGGTTTCGCCGTCACCCCGCGACCCCAACAGCCCCACGTCCCCGCCCACGTCGAGCCAGGCCATTTCAAATTCGGTCGACACGCCGCTTTGCCCAGTAACCTCCATATCGAGCCACTGCGTCCCGTCCGTCTCCACGTATTCGACGAGATGGGCGGGCGGCTGCGTAGCGGCATCCACGGCCGGACCCATACAGACGTCCGGCAACGGCTTGTTCGGATAGAAAATTTGGTCGGACACGGCGTCGTACAATCCTGCCCGACGGCCCTTCTGGCATGGTTTGAAGTCGCGCACGAGCTCGTTGTCGCCGATTACGCCGTCGCCATTCACATCCTGCCAAATTTTGAGCATGTAGACGCGCGTCCGCGACGGATACCGTATCGACCCGTCCCCGTTGCAGGCGAAGAGGTAGAGATTGCACCCCGCGTCGACATTCGCAAGACCCGACGTACTCACGACCGTCTCACCGTCCAGACGCAGCGTCTGCTCGGTTGCCGTGTAGACACCCTCGTACGTGTAGTCGACACCCGCCGTCAACGGAAGCCTATTCTTCTCATCCGCGGGTAAATCTTTGTTTTTGGGGGCGTAGACTCCATTGGTGCCATACCCGGACCAGATGTTCTTGTTCGGCGAAAGGACGAAATGCACACGTTGTGGATCGATGCCGGCGGCGAGGAACGACCTCTCGTTCAACCAATCGATGTTGCGAATATAATCCCCGTCTTCACCGAAAGAATTCCAGCGCATCTTCGTGACGATTTTCGTCCCCGTCTTCGCCCGGACACCCGTGTCGAGATAGGTGTCGCCCGGGGAGTCGAGGTAGGTCAGATAGCGGTCGGGCTTGCCGGATTCAACAACAGGAAGCAGCGCGGGCAGGAGGCGTCCCTCGGCCGGGAAAAAGATCCGCTGGTCGACGGCGTCATAGAGCGCCCCACGACCATACTTGACGCATGGTTTGAAGTCGCGCACGAGCTCGTTCTCGTTGTCGATTACGCCGTCGCCATTCACGTCCTGCCAGATTTTGAGCGAATAGACGCGGGAACGGCTGCGGTTCTCCGGTGTGCCGGCAATATTGTTGGCGAAGAGATAGAAGTTGAGCCCCGTGTCGTAGGTTTTGGTCACGGTGGCGGAGTAGGCCAGCGTCTGCGTCTGACCTTCGTAGACCGTCGACTTCTGCTCCCCGGCTTTCAACGTCGTCTCCACGACGTAGCGCGTCCCGGCCGTAAAGAAAAACTCCGGGTTTGAATATATGTAGCCGCCATAGCCCAACCCCATCTTCCCGTTCTGACTGCTGTGCAGCAGAAACACGCGCTCGTCCTTATTATTGGCCGTCCGAGCGTCGAGAAACGCGATGTCGCCTCCTACGTCATTCCAGGCCATGTCCGCCCGGCACGACGTCCCCGAACGCGCGCGAACCCCCACGTCCACGTAGGACGTCCCGTCCGAATCCACGTAGTCGACGTAGTAATCCGGTTCGTTGTAAGTCGTGTCGTAGACGAGGTCGACGCCCGTGATGGAATAGAAAATGTTGCTGGACACCGCGTCGTACAATCCCGCCCGGCCGTTTTTGAGGCAAGGACGCAGATCGCGGACGAGCTGCGAAACGCCCTGGGCGTCGTCCTGCCAAATGCGCACGGCATAGACACGCGCCCACGCCTTGTTGTCCGCCACGCCGTCCACGTTCGCCGCGAACAGGTAGAGGTTCAGCCCTGTGTCCGACACGCCATTGGTGACGACCGTGGGCATATGGCGGACGTCCTCCTCTTTCCGATTCTGCGGGATGAACGACAGGCGGCCCGCCGTCTGTGTCTCGTTCGTCACCGACAGTTCGGCCTTGACGATGTAGTCCCGGTCGCGCTCCCACCGTACGACCGTCCATGCATTCGAAAGATCTGGAAGCAAGCCGACTGCACTCGTACCACAACCTAGAAACGCGGCATTTCGAATCTTTTTATTAGATGAGGGTACCGCATAGTCGTACGAACCGACGAACCCGGCGCGCGAACCACCGTCGGCCGCCATGCGGGCGCCGAGCAAGGAAATCTCGCTGAATCGTTCGGCCGTCCAGCGGAACGAGACTTCGGCCTTCGTGCCGACCTTTCCGACGACGCCGACGTCCACGGCCTGATCGCCACGCGCTTCGACGTATTCCAGCCAGACGTCAGGCACTTCGGCCTGCACATTTTGCTCTTCGGCCTGTACGCCAAGCGGCACTGCGGCGGCGAACGCCAACGCGATGCCCGCCACGGCGAGCCTCCATCCAACCATTTCTCTTGTCTTCATCTGCACTTCCTCTGATCAGGTTCGGTCCTGTGGCACCATTCAGTCCTCTGTCTCGAACGACCGACACGTTTTGGACGCTCACGGATACGCCACGCTTTTTCGCACGGAAATGTAATTATTATAGCCATTTTTTTTTTTCAAGTCAACCGCCGAATGCATTTGGAGATTTCCCAATTTTTTGGTGGACGAGGCGGCGGCCTGCGTCTCTGCGTTCTTTCGTGCCTACATCTCTGCGTTCTTTCGTGGTTGCACGAGTGGGGTGCATCATGCGGGCGCGGAAATTCGTTGCTTTCGTTACGGGGAGTTCTGGAGCGTGGAGTTCGGGGCGAGTTGTGGAACGCCCTCGCGTCTCCACGCCTCCGAAACTACCTGTCCGAAACTCCCTGTAGAGAAAGAAACAAAGGAACGCACTGAAGCCACCGACGGCGGACACGGGAGATGTGAG
>CAZTHR010000249.1:0-3066 GCA_964613265.1 uncultured Lentisphaeraceae bacterium
CTATTCCTTTGTTCCTCTCCAAGACTTCTCGAAGCCGTGGACGGATGAGGAACTGTATGCCAAATATGGCCTCACGCAAGCGGAAATCGCGTTCATCGAATCCATGATCAAGCCAATGGAATGAGGGCCGAACGACGGGAGATTTTCACCATAACATTCCTCATGGCGTGGCGGCGGCGCGACGGGAGAGGATGGCACGATTGGGCGCTTTTGTGGAACAGCGGCGGGCGCAACCGCCCCCCGCAAAACGGCGGGGGCGTTAGACAGGGGCTTTTTACCAACAAGGAGCAGAAATGGCTGATCAATTAGATGCCTACGTTTCACGACGCGCCGCGGCGCGTCCGACAATCTACGTCTACGCGCTGCCGCAGGTGCCCACGCATGTGGGCTACCTCAAAATCGGTTACACCGTGCGCGATGTACACACCCGTATCGCCGAGCAGCTACACACGGCGGGGCTGAAGGCGAAAATCCTTCTCGTGGAAAGCGCAGTCCGAGAGGACGGTTCGGCGTTCATCGACCGCGATGTCCATCGCATCCTTCGCCGGCGGAAGTTCCACACGCTGGGCGCGGACGACGACACGAACGAATGGTACAACTGCACGGTCAATGACGTGAAGGCCGCCATCCTCGAACTGAAGACGGGGCGTGTCGTGGACGCGGCGCGGACGGCGACGTTCGCGATGCGTCCCGAACAGCGGGCGGCCGTGGAGAAGACGGCGGCGTATTACCGCGCCGCCGTCGACGAGCCGGGCGGGGGCGTCCCGAAGTTCCTGTGGAATGCGAAGATGCGTTTCGGCAAGACGTTCGCCACCTATCAGTTGGCGAAGCGGATGGGATTCAAGAAAATTCTCGTGCTCACCTTCAAGCCGGCGGTGCAGACCGCCTGGCGCGAAGACCTGGCGGCGCACGTTGACTTCGCGGAATGGCAGTTCATCGCCCGTCCGCCGACGCCTGCCGAGCCGGACATCAACGCGCAGTACTGCGCCGCCGACAAGACGCGGCCGATCGTCTGCTTCGGCTCGTTCCAGGACTTCCTTGGCGAGAACAAGGCGACGGGCGGCATCAAGGCGAAGAACGAATGGGTACACGCCACCAACTGGGATCTCGTCGTCTTCGACGAATACCACTTCGGCGCCTGGAAGGAAAGCGCGAAGAAGCTCTTCGAGGCAGAGGACGACGAGCGCGTGGAGGCGGAGGAGATCGGACGCGAAAACGCGCTCGACGAGACGTGGCTGCCCATCACGACGGCGCACTACCTCTACCTCTCCGGCACGCCGTTCCGCGCCATCAACTCCGGCGAGTTCATCGAAGACCAGATCTACAACTGGACCTACTCCGACGAGCAGCGGGCGAAAGCGGCGTGGAACGAAGCAAAGGACGGCCCGAATCCCTACGCCGCCCTGCCGCGCATGGTCATGCTGGCCTATCGGATTCCCGACGCCATCCGGCGAATCGCCCAACAGGGCGAATTCGACGAGTTCGACCTCAACGCCTTCTTTGCGGCGAAGGGGACGGGTCCGGCGGCGCGGTTCGTTCACGAGGACTACGTGCAGAAATGGCTCGACCTGATTCGCGGCTCGTATTTGGAGACGACAACGGACGAGCTGAAACTGGGGCGGGGGCGTCCGGCGATGCCGTTCTCCGATGCACGTCTCCTGGACGCGCTGTCGCACACGCTGTGGTTCCTGCCGGATGTCGCGTCCTGCGAGGCGATGGCGAACCTGCTGGCGCAGAAGCAGAACGCCTTCTACCACGACTACCGCGTCAACGTGTGCGCGGGGGCGCGCGCGGGAATCGGCGCGGCGGCGCTGGAGCCGGTGCTGCGTTCCATGGGCGACCCGCTTACGACGCGGACGATTACGCTCTCCTGCGGCAAGCTGACGACGGGCGTGACCGTCAAGCCGTGGACGGGCGTGTTCATGCTTCGCAACCTGAAAAGCCCGGAGACGTACTTCCAGACGGCGTTCCGCGTGCAAAGCCCGTGGGAAGTGGCGGACGACGACGGCGGGCGGCGCATTCTCAAGCAGGAATGCTACGTGTTCGACTTCGCGCTCGACCGCGCGTTGAGGCAGATTGCGGACTATTCCTGTCGTTTGAACGTCGACGAGGGCAATCCGGAGAAGAAGGTGGGCGAGTTCATCGGCTTTTTGCCGGTCATCGCCTACGACGGCAGCACGATGCGCCGGATCGACGCGGGCGAGGTGCTGGACATCGCCCTGGCGGGGACGTCCGCCACGCTGCTCGCCCGCCGATGGGAGAGCGCCTTGCTCGTGAACGTGGACAACGACACGCTGCGTCGCCTGATGGCGAACGAGGAGGCCATGCGCGCGCTGATGAACATCGAGGGCTTCCGCAGTCTCAACGAGGACATCTCCACGATCATCAACAAGTCGGAGGCGGTCAAAAAGGCGAAGAAGGAGGCCGACACGCTGACGCCGAAGGAGAAGAAGGAACTCTCGGAGGAGGAGAAGGAGTTCAAGTCCAAGCGAAAGGAAATCCAGGAGAAGCTGGTCAAGTTCGCGACGCGCATTCCGATCTTCATGTACTTGACGGATCGTCGCGAATACTGTCTGCGGGATGTCATCACCCAGCTTGAACCCGCGCTCTTCCAGAAGGTGACGGGGCTGACGGTGCGCGATTTCGAATTGCTCTGCGAGTTGAACGTGTTCAACGCGCCGATGATGAACGACGCGGTGTACAAGTTCAAGCGGTACGAAGACGCGAGCCTCGTCTACACGGGGCTGGAAAGCCGCCACGCCGGCGAGAACGTCGGCCTGTTCGACACGACGCTCGCTCCGGCGGACTACGCCGCGCTACGCTCGTTGTAGCCATCACCCTTGTCGTGTGCTTCGCCTTCAAATCCATGATATGGTGTAAACCGCCGAATGATTTTTCGGTCGCATTCACTTTGACAAGTGACCAAAGGAGTTCGACCGTATCTGAGGAAGGCGTGGCACGAGTACGACGAGGTTGAGCGGCGCTACACGAATCCGGACGGTACGCGCAGGGCGGGCTGGATGAAGGCGCCGAACGGCAGGCCGACGAACCTCACGGAGCGGCAGT
>CAZTHR010000250.1:0-3055 GCA_964613265.1 uncultured Lentisphaeraceae bacterium
TTATAGCACAAAAAGACCGCGCATCTGTCAACGGATCATGATCAGCGTACCGTCCGTGGAGCGGAACTTCCACGTCAGGCGCACGGCCGACGCCGCGGCCTCGGCGACGTACGTGTAGTTCGTCCCCACGTGGGCAAGGGGTACCGACCAACCGCCGTCCGTCCACGTTTCAATCGTGTAGCCCGCCGGCGCATACGTCCGGTCCGCAACCGCCATGGGCTTCGCCGTAAACGTCCACGTGCCCTCCACTTCATAGACCCCGTTCGACTCGACGCCCGCACAGAACGGACGGTTCGACGCCACCACGACATTCGTGATGACGCGCCCCTTGTAGCGAATGTCGTCCACCTTGCGATTCCACGCCAGCTCCTCCTCCGTGAGCGGACGGTCGTAGAACCGCACCGCCTGCATCTTGCCGACCATGTAACGCTCGTTTGCGCCATTTTCGCACGTACCAATCGTCCAACGCCAGAGAGGGACCGCCTCGTTTTTCGTACGCGTAACGCCGTTCGCATACGTCGTGCCGTCGAAAATGTAGACCGTGTCCGTTGTCATGAGCGCCGTAAAATAGTCGCCCGCCCAGTTGGCAGATTTTGAACGTCCGCCCGTCCAGGCATCGGTCTTCCAGTTGAGAAGGTTCTCGTTCTTGTGCGTAAAGACCCCGTAATCGTCCTTTGCCGCCACGTAATTTGGCCACTCCGTAATCTGTTGCGCCGCATCGACGTCGCAGACGGCCTGAACGGTGAACGCGTGACCCAGCGTGACACCCCTCCCCATCTTGAAATAGGATTTTCCGGCGAATGCGTAGCCGTCGTCCGTCCACGCGCCGCTCGACGTATCCGCACCGTTCAACGCGCAATCGTTCGTGTTCCCCGACACGTCACGCCACTTCGGTGTCTCGGAATCATGCGGCAGATCAACGCCATCGTTGCGAATGCCGTCGTAGTTCGCCACAAGCCCCGTCTGCACGTAATCGCCCACGTCGTAGTCCGCCGACGTACGCAAACCGCGCACGACCTGCCACCGCCACGTCAGACGCTGCACCGACTGTTCAGGCGCGGGCGTCAACGTCCACGCGGTGGCCGGCGACGTCTCCTGCCATTCCCACTGCTGCGTTTCGGCGTTCCACGCTTCCCGCGCATAGCCCAGCAGACGGTACGTCTTGCCGTTCGCGACGACATCGTCCGTCGGCGCGGTAAACGTATGCGCATCGCCCAGCACCTCGTAAAACGCCGACGCAACGGCCGTCGGAAGTCCGGGCGCGGCGGAAACCACCCACACGCCGTTCGACGTCACGGACGTCGGCACACCGCCGTGAAAGCGCACAATGTCCAATTCGCGGTTGCGTACCAGCTCATAGGACGAAAGAACGCGCGTGTAGCCGCGCACGGCGAACATATGTCCGCGCCACGAGCGCGCGGCCCGTGCCGAATCGCTTTCCCCCATCGGAATACCTCCCAGATAGAAGGTCCGAAAGCCGATTGGATTTTTGTAGTCGCCACCCAGCCGCCACGACGGCACCGAGGCGTCCATCCGCAGATCCGTCGAATCGAAATCAAAAAAGGCGTTAAACCCTGTTCCATTCCATCGTGCAATCGACCGTCCGCCATCCCACGTCGAGCCGATCACGGCGTCGAGTTTGAACGTGATGTCCTCGCCCTTCCCGCCCGTATAGAAATTGAACACGTCGTCGTCACTCCCGAAGAACGTCGGCCAAGAACTCGTCGACAGCTGGCGCCGTCCCTCGAAGTCGGCCGCGACCTGCAGCGTCGCCTTGTCGCCGAAGTCGAACGTACGATCCATCTTGAAATAGTCCTGCCCCTCGAAACGGAATCCGCGCGACGTCCACCCGCCCGCGCCACCCAGCGCGAATGTCTGGCGTGTCGCCGAAATACCGTTCGGAACAAGATTCGTCCAGACATCCGTATCGAACGAATGCCGACCGTAGCCCGCGTTCTCAATACCGTCATAGTTGAACGCCAGCCCGTGCTGCGCATAGGCGGACGCATCCCATTTGACGATGCCCCGCACGGGCTTCCAGATCCACGTCAGCCGTGCGCGCGGTCGCGCCGTGCAGTTCGTGTAGACGAACGACGTCCCGGCGAACTCCGCCGCGCGTCCCCAAACGTTGGACGCCACGTTCCAATACTCGACCTGGTAGCCAACGGGCGCGTAGTCGACGCCGCCCACCGTCGTCCGCTCCGGCGCACTGAACGTATGCCATCCGTTCACGTTGTACATGCCGCAGGCTTCATTCGCCTCGGCACCCGGCACCGAGGACTCCACGGTCACCTTCCCGTCCCCGTCCATCCGAAAGCGCAACTCGTCGACGCGGCGGTTCTGTTCAAGTTCTTTCTCCGTCAGTACGCGATTGTAGAGGCGGACGGCATGGACGACGCCGATCAACGTACGCTCAGCAGATCCAAACGCCGAACCGCCCCATGTCCACTGCATTTCGGGAATCGCGACAGACGCCGCCCGCGTCCGACATCCGACTCCAGACGTGGGGGCCTTCTCCCCCTCGAAGAGACAAATGGATTCTTTGCCCAGCAACGCCGTCATGTAGCGCCCGCCCCACGTCGGCAAGGTCGGACGATTGTCATTGCCTGGCGCCGCGTAGGGTGTGTGCTTCCAGATCATCGTATGACTGCGCTGAGTCGTATTAAAATTGCCGAAGAAGAAGCAGAAGTCGTTTGGCGCAGCGAACACGTTTGGGTACTGGTTCGTCATCTGATGGGCCGTGTCGCACGTCGTCACCAGCTGGATCGTGGCGTTCATGCCCAACGCCACGCCCGTCTGCATCTGGGCGAAGACCGTGCCGTCGAAATAATAGCCGTCGTGCAGCCAACGGGCCTTGCCGTCCTGAACGCCGCCCTTTTTCTTCACGTTGACGTTCACGGACGAGAACGACGCCACACGCATTTCATTCACCAGATCGACCCAACGTGTGGCCGCGTCGTCATGCGACTTCTTCGCGCCCGCATTGCGAATGCCGTCGAAGTGGGCCACCAGACCGTCCTGCACGTAGTCATCGACGTCTGCACGAACGATGCCA
>CAZTHR010000251.1:0-3052 GCA_964613265.1 uncultured Lentisphaeraceae bacterium
TTGGGCATCGTCGCCTCCCCGCACGTGTGACGATGCCAGAAACAACCGCGAATCTCGATGAGCGTGTGGGCGCGGGGAACGACGATGTCGGGATGCCCCGGCAGACGCTTGTCGCACACGCGGTACCGCCATCCGGCGGCGTAGAGACGTTTGCGCACAAGCAGTTCCGGTTTCGTGTCGCGCGAACGGATGCGCGACATGATTTCTGAACGTTTTTCGGGCGTGACGGTGTCCATCGTCTACGCCTTTTCCGCCGATGCGTCGTTCGGAGACGCTTTTGCGGAGGCGAAACAGATGCGCAGGAGATCCCAAAGCATTCGCGGAGCGTCCCGCGACACGCGGAGCGAACTCCGCGTGCCGCCTTTCCACGCAACGGGAACTTCTGCCACCGTGCCGCCCGCCCGCTGGACGTGGCTGACAATTTCCACGTCGAACGCGAAACGCTCGATGCGCTGGGCTTCAAAAATCGGGCGCATGACATCCATGCGGAACAACTTGAACCCGCACTGCGTATCGTGGACACCTCGGACGCCCACCAACCAGACGATACCGTGGAACAGTCCAGACAGAAAACGCCGCCGCCATGGCATACCCGGCCGTCCGTAACGGCTACCACAGACCATCCAGGCATCGGCGCGGACAGCCAGGCGCACGAATTCGCGGAAGGGCGCGGAGAGATCGACATCGCTCATTAGAACGTACGCACCCCGCGCCGCGAGTGCGCCGTGTTTCACGGAAAACCCCTTGCCACGATTCGGTTCGTGTCGCAGGACGCGGACTTGCGTGTCCATGTCCGGCGGAATGCACAGCGGCGGGGTCGACCCGTCGTCGACGAGAATCGTCTCCACGAGACGAAATCCGCAGTTCGCCGCCGCCACAGCCAGTTCTGGCAGTTGTTCCAGCAACGTCGCCGCGAGATCCGGCGCGTTGTAGATGGGCACGACGAGAGAGAGGGAAAGGGGCGCTGATGAAGCATCAGGGGTCATTGTCTCAATCCCATCCAAGGTGGCAGACGAACGTTCCGCGCTTCACGCGACTGGCGCGTGGCACCCGGCAAACCTTGTTCCAAAGCCGACAGGCGCGTCAGCAGGGCTTGTTGCGCCGCCGCCGCTTCCCGCCGTTCGGCTTCGGATCGTTGGCGTTCCTCAACAAGTTCGCGTTCGCGCGTCTTCAACCGTTCCCGCGTCTCTTGGAGCTGGCGGATGACGGCCCCCACGTCGCCGACCTGCCGTTGCAACCGCGCCACTTCCGCGTCGCGTTCGCGCAGACGATTCGACAGACTGCGGATTTTCTGTTCCGATTCGGCCGCCGTGCGCTCTTGAATAATTCGCAAGGCGTCCAGTTCCTGGCGCAGATGAACGGTGCGCGGGTCTTCGGGGTACGCCTTGATTGCCCGCCGCGTCATGTCCTCGGCGTCCGTACCGATATGTCGCAGAATCTGTTGACGCCATGCCAGCAGACGTTCGTTCCGCTTCAAGTGCAACTGGCGCATCTCCTCCAGTTCGCGCGACTCGGCTTTCATTTCCTCGGACAGCGCATCGGCCTCTTCGCGCATCAGCGCGTAGAGTGCGGTCTGCGCATCGGCGGCGAGCTGCGCCGTCGGGGGCAACCGCTTGATTTCGTCCGACAACGCCTGGATGCGACCCTCGTAGGCCTCCGCGCCCGTCTGCAACGTCTCGATCTGCCGCTTCAGGCTCTCGACCTCTTCGGAGGGCGGAGACGACGGCGCGGGATCGGGCGTCGATTCAGGAGTCGGTTCGGGCGGGGGCGTGGTGTTCGCCGACGGGGGAGGTGGGGGCGGCGGCGGAGACGGCGGCGGCAGTTCGGCAGAGGTATCGATCGATTCGGGCGGCACGACTTCGATGAGACGGCTGCCGGGCGGTAGACGCCCACTGGCCAGCAACGCCTGGGCGGCCGCATGGTTGAACGGGCCGCGGGGCGTTCCGTCGCCGATGTCGATCGACCAACGCATATCAAGGAACGGCACGTCCACGACGGGCGTCCACGTGACTTGATCGGTCGACGCTTCCTGTCCGGGCTGGATACGACCCATCCGCGCCCATTCAAGAAGCTGGTCTTGGGACACGGGGCCGTAGACGTCATCGGGCGTCCGAATGTACCATGTGTGCGCTGCCATCGACGGGACTCACTTCTTGAAGCGGAAGAGTTTCTTCATGTCCGCCGAACTCATGCGGGAGAGTTCCTGCTGGGCGCGGCGTTCGAGTTCCGCCAGCTGGGCGGGCGATTCCGCGAGAAACTCCCCGCCGGAAGAGGGAACGCCGAATCCGAACGCCTGCCGTGCCGTGGAGGGTGGCGGTTCGTTGACAACTTCCGGCACGAGGATCTCACTCGTCTGCCATTCGCGTTCATGTACTTCGTGGCGTTTGTCCAACTGTTCGTGGAGCGCGGCGATTTCGACTTCACGCAGACGAATCTCCTCGAATGCACGTTGCAGATCCGCTTCCTTGCGTTGCAGTTCGTCCCTCTGCCGACTGAGTTCGGCGTCCTTCTGCGAAATCGTTTTGCCGAGCGCGTCGATTTGCGTATCCTTTTGGGCGAGCAACGCCATCGACTGGGAGATGCGTTCGTCGCGCTGGGCGACGGCCTTTTGGACGGAGACGAGTTGCAAGTCCTTCTTTTCCGCGAGCTTGGCGGCCTCGGCGAGGGACGAATCGCGTTGGACAATGGCCGCGTCCCGCACGGCGATGAGGTTCTCCAGCGTCTTGAGCCGCGCCTGAAGTTGTCCACGATCGTCTTGGTAGAACCGCGCCGCTTTCGATAGGCTACCCGTCTTCACCAAGTCGTCTACGACGGCGCGATGCGTCGGCCCGTAGAACTGGCCGGGATGGTTCTCGATGATCCAGTTCATCTCCAAGTCGGGCTTGAGAGGCGCCAGCATCCAGCTTTTGAGGTCGGACGAAATGCCGGCCAACGGCTCAACGCGCCCGTCTTTGACCCAGGCTTTCAAAGTGTCAAGTTCGATCGGGCCGAAAACTTTGCCCGCCGTGTTCCGCACGTACCAATTTTCCATGGCGTTATTTTAGCATATTCT
>CAZTHR010000252.1:0-3022 GCA_964613265.1 uncultured Lentisphaeraceae bacterium
ATCCAGTAGCCGCGCGTCAACGTCACCTCGCCCTGCGGCTGGCAGCGCGCCACGGCGCACACGGCATCGGACGAAGCGTTCGTCGGCGAATCGGCATTCGGCGTTCCGTCCGGTGCGCCGAGCATGAACGTGTTCGTGCCCTTCATCGCCATCCATTCGGCGGACGTCGTGGGCGGGATATAGCGCAGCGCGATCTTGCCCTGCTTGTAGGTCAGCCCGTTCGTCACGCCCGTCCAGATGGGGACGCCCCAGGTGTCATTCTCCTCCCACGCGCCCCAGCGGCCGGCGCGAATGTCGTCCGCATAGACGTATTCAACCTGGTTCGTGGCCGTCTCGAGCGCATCGAGATCCACGATCATATAGAGCGGATTGCGGGCGATTGCGAGGCTCACGTCCACGTCCGCAAAGAGCGTCCGCCCGCCATAGCCCGCCGCCGCCGGATTCCACACCAGATGATGGCGTCCGTCTGAAAGGTAGAACCGTGCACCCGACAACGCGCCACCCACCAACGGAATGTTCTCACCGCCTCGCGCCGTGAACGTCGGTTCAACCGACACCGGCTCGGTCGCGCCGGCGAGCGTGAAGTAGACGTCCACTTCGCGGCCCCACGGCCAGCGCTGGCGGACGACGACGTCGGAAATCGTCGCGGCGGCGGAAACGACGCCCGCGATCAAAGCAACTCCCGCAAACAAAAAGGTCTTTTTCATTTCATGCCTCCATCCGTTCATTTGCCGATGCACAGGCGGACGCCCTCGCATCCGTAACTCTCCCCCCACCTTTCTTCTGGACGGCGCCCCGGCAGCGTGGAATAGTCAATGTAGTTGTAGTACTCGCCGCCACGAAAGACGCCGCACGACGCGCCCGACGCGGCGCCCACGGGATCGACGCCGCCGTCCACGTCCAGCACGTACCGATGCTCGTACCAGCGGTTCAGACAGCGTTCCGCCACGTTGCCAATCGTGTCGTACAACCCCCAGGCGTTCGGACGGTAGCTCCCCACGGGCGCCGTGCCATTCGTTGCCGGATCGGCGTTGACGTAGGAGGAATTGTATTCAAATCGCCGCCACCAGCACCGCGCCGTCGCCACAAGTCCCGCGTAGGTCTGTTCGCCGTAGCGGATATCCGTCGCGCCCGCGCGCGCGGCGTACTCCCACTGTGCCTCCGTCGGCAGGTCGAACGGCAGTCCCGTCCGTTTGCGCAAACGCCCCAGAAATGAATCCGCCGCCACGCGATGCCCCGCCTGTGGCCAGGCGTAGTCGTTGCCTTCGCCGCGAAGCGCAGACAGCGGCATTCGTTCGGCCGGACGCACATCGGCCTGCGCCACCCAGTAGCATTCGTTCGTCATGCCGAGCAGATGCCACTGGCTCTGCGTCAGTTCAAAGACGCCCATCCAGTAGCCCCGCGTGAGCTTCACGGTCTGCTGCGGCTGGCAGTTCGTCACCGCGTACACTTCCTTGATGTGCGCTTCCACGCTGCCTTTCCCTTCTGTTTTATTTTCGCCCGTTCCATTCTGCACGGCGTCGGCCGCGCCCATCAAAAACGTGTCGACGCCGCCCATGTGGTTCGTCCAGACGACGGACGTCGTCGGCGGCACGTAGCGCAGGACGAGGCTGTTCGTCTTGTAGGCCGGATTGTTCGTCACGCCCGTCCAGATGACGGAGGACATGTTGGTGTAGGGGTTCTCCTCCCAAGCGCCCCACGTCCCGGCGCGGAGATCCGATTCCCACACGTACTGCACCTGTCCGTCCGCCCCGCGCGGTTTCGCAAGGTCGACGATCAAGTAGAGCGGCACGTCCGCCGCCGACGCCAGACGGACGGAAAGTGCGTTGAAACGACTGCGGTTCGGATGGGAGACGGACGGATCCCACGTCATGCGATAGCAGCCATCGGCGAAAACGGCGCAGTCGCCCGAAAGCGCGGACATCGGAACGACCAGCGTCTCTTCGCCCGCCGTGAACGTCGGCATCACGCCAATCAGGTCGTCCACGCCCTTGACCGTGTAGGAGACGTCGATCTTGTCGCTCCACGGCCAGCGCGAACGGAGAACGACATCGGAGAACACCACGTCCGCCCCGGCGACCGCCGCCAGCAGACCCGCAGTCAAACAGAAAATCGCGTATTTCATGGGGAGCCCTTTCAACGGAAGATGAACACGGTGCCGATTTGGCCGATGCGCAGATCGGCGGACATCCACTCGATGGGCAGTCCCTCCGCACCGGGCAGGGTGGACAACGACACGGTGACAAGCGTGCCCGCCGGTCCCGGCAGACGCGCCGCGAACCACCGCTCCGAAGAGACGTCCGTCGCCGCGTTCGTCAACGCCAGAATCGGCCCGGCCGCCGTCGACGCCGTCAAGACAAGCGTCGTGGCACTTGTGTCCGCCGCCACGTCCGTCGCCCACGCGGGGCTGTAGGCGAAGACGGGCGCACGGGGCGACGCCGCCCACGCGGAAGCGAAGGATGCGCTTTTCGCGTCAATGGCGTCGCCGAACGCTCCCTTCACCACCGCCACACGCGCCGTGTAGTTCGTGAAGGCCGAATCGGCGTTCTCCTTGTAGAACGCCAGCGTCAAATCGTAGACGTTGTCCTCGGCCGGCGCCGTGCCGGTGAACGGCGTCCAAACCGCAGCGTTCGCGCCGGACGGAACGTCGATGACCGTCTGCCGCCCTTCCATGTCCGTCGCCGTTACCGTCGCGCGCACCGCGCCGTCGGGATAGTCGACTGGCAGCGTGACGGACGCGGCATGAAGCGTCTGCCACGCGATTGAATCCATCGGCACGGCCCGCACGTCGCACGCCGCGAACGCGGACGCACCCGCCAGCAGCCCGACGGCCAGAACGCCCGCCCGAATCGGGCGGGTGCGTTCTCCTAAAAAGAACGACAACTGCTTTCGTCTCTTCATCTTTTGCACTCCTGTTGAGGAAACCTGAGGAAACCTTCATCCTCTTCTTCTGAGAAGTTGACGAAAGCTATTATAGTCATTTTTTTTTATTTGCAAGCGCAATTGCCGCGTCACGTAAAAT
>CAZTHR010000253.1:0-3005 GCA_964613265.1 uncultured Lentisphaeraceae bacterium
GAAAAGCGGAGGCGGCGATTCGCCGCTAGCGAAGGATGAGCATGAAGCCCTTGCCGTCGGACAGGACGTTCAACACGCCTGTGCCGACAAAACGCGCGTCGTCCTTGTGCTGCGCACGGCTCTGCGAACTGCCGTACGTGCCAGGCCGCTGGCGGATGCCGTCGAAATAGAGGTCACGGCATTTCTGCGCCACGCCGGCCGCAAGTTCAAGCCGCCCGTCCGTTCCCTCGAAGAGAACGTCCGTCTGCCGTCCGATCGCCTGCGCGTGTTCCAGCACAAGCGTGCCGCCGCCCACGACGGCCGCCGTCGCGTTCGTCCACGACCCGTTCGGCGCGGCGAGCGTCAGACGACCCGACGTCACCTGCACCATGCCCGACGACGAACTCGTCGCCGTCAGCACGTGCGGGAAGTCCTTCAATTCCGCATCGAGCGACAGCCCCGCCCCACCTGTGAAGACGACGGCGTTCGTAATGCCGACATTGAACTTATTCGTGACATTCCCATTGTCCCACGGCTGCGGCATGTGGTTCTGCGCCACGTGGAAGAACGCAGGCGTTGCGCTTGTGATCGTCCCTTTACGCCCGTCGAGAACGCCCATCGACTGGTCGTTGCCGCAGAGGTCGAGCGTGAAGTCGGCGCCGTTTATCTGAACACGCGATTTCTGCCCCTGCGCGTTCTTCTCCAGCGCATACGGTACGCGCGTACGAAGCGTCCCGCCGTTCCAGAAACTCGAATTGCCGCTCACGCGGTTGTTCGCCACCCAGAGGTCATAGACGAGATCTTTGGCATAGAGGCAGAACCGGTCACGTACCATGAGCGGCCGATTCGTGACGATGATGTGCGCGGGACCCGTGATGTCGTGGTTCAGATAATGGACGTGCAACCCGCCCGCGAACGTGACCTCGGCATCCCGTCCCAGCAGCATTGCCGTCTGCATCGTCCGATAGGGAGACCCTGACTCGATACCGAACATGACCTTCCCCTCGAAGCGGTTCGTTGTCCCGGCCTCAAAGCGGATGCGGTTGTCCTTGCTCCCGCTTGGCATGAACAACTGCAGAGGACGTACGTTCACGCCGCCGCCGAAAACGAGCAGCATTCGATCGGAATCGCCCCACGTCGTACCCGTCGCCGCCCCCATCGCATTGTCGCCCGCGAAGCGCACCGTCCCGTTTGTAAGCATCATATCGTTCGGGAACGTGTTCGCCGCAAGAAATTCCGTCCGGCCTTCGCCGTCCACGACGATCCGATCGGATGTGGACAACCCCGAAACCGACGTCGTGTAGCGGACGGTCGTGTTCGATTCAGCCGTCCACGTCTGCGGCGCAATGGCCATGATCGGCCAACCGATGTCATACGTCTGGGCCGTCTCAGATACCGGGGTCGAAATGCCGTTTGCGCCTAACAACAACATTCCCTTTGCATCCGCCGCCGTGTCCAGCGTGAACGGCTGTGTGAAGACGATGCCGGCCAAACGGAGCATCGAGTCGCCGACGAACGTCGCGCGTGAACCACCCTTCGCGAACGTGGCGACAAGACCACCCGTCGTTAAATCGGTCGTTTCGTTCCCCTCCCAGTTCGCGGCCGTTGTCAACGCCGTATCCGCCCCCGCGCCCGTCCACGTGTCCGCGCACGGCTGCGGCGTTTCGCCGCCCGCCACGTACACGCAACCGTCGCCCTCCAACCACGTCGCCGCCGTGGCCGCCGTGTGAAATCCCGGCGCGAGCGCGGCGCCATTAACCGTCGCGGCGGTAAATGAAATCGTCACGCCCTGCCCAACCACGACCTTCCCGCCGTCGGCGATGCGGACGTCCTGCGCCTGGAACGCCACGCCCGCCCTCGAATCGACGACGAAACGCGCCTGTGTACCTGCCACGTCCAACCGCGACAACTTGGAGAATGTGGCGCCCTCGGAAAGGCGCACAACGCCGTTTGACACGAGTAGCCCGCCCGTCGTCGGCGAAATTGATTTCGCAATCACGAATTCCGCATCCGCCGTCGCAGGATTCCATACCAATCCCGCCTTTTCGTAGAACGCCCCCGTGAACCGCATCGGGTTGACCGTCGGCGTTCCGCAGATCGTGAGATAGTGGTTCAGATCCGTATGCGTGGTCGTGATGCCGTGCTCCGTGTTCTGAACCGCGTCCGACTCCTCGATCGCGCCATTCTCAATCGACCAAACCCAGTACTTGTCCTTAGAAGTCCGCCCCAACGCGAGGCGAACATTTGGATCGTCCGAATCGAAGACGAAGCAGACGTTTGTCGCGGGGCGCGACATGTTGTTCACGAACGAGCCGCCCCGCAGACGGACAGTCATGTCACGCAGGTCCGTCGATGCATAACCCGTGTCACCTTCGCAAAAGTTTACGAACGTGCCGTCGCCCGCCTTGATAAACGACGGTCCCGAACTGACGACGCCCTTCTGGAGTTGGAACGTCGCGCCCCTCGGCACGGTGAGCACAACGTCCTGCGCGACCGAATCGTCCTCGCCGTGAGCCATACATTTAATTCCCGACCACCACGTGCTGTCCCCGCCGATGGACAACCCCGCGCCGCCCGCGCGCAACACGAGCGTTCCCTGATGCAGACACGTCTTCCCTTGCGCGATCAATGCGTCAATCGGCTTCGTCTGGCTCCCATCGCTCCCGCCACTGGCCGAAAACGTAACACTGTCTTTGCCCGTGTCTGGATTCTTCGCCGGGATGACGACCACGTCCCCTTCAGCGGGAACGCCGACGGCACCGAGGGCGTTCGTCCAGTTTCCGTTCTCGCCCATTGCGTACCAGTCGTATCCCCAGTCGTCCTTTCCATTGTTCACGATGCGATGTGCGCCACCGCCCTTCAGATACCACGTCTCCGCCGCCAACGATCCCGCCAGCGCGAGTCCGAACGTCACACATGCCACACGTTTTACGTTCATCGACCATACTCCTGTCTACCCGATTGACAATCCGCCGCCGAGAAAACCTTTCCCGCCGTTTGGCAAAAAATTATAGCCATTTTTTTTT
>CAZTHR010000254.1:0-2916 GCA_964613265.1 uncultured Lentisphaeraceae bacterium
ACGGGGAATTTGATATACTATCCGCCGTGAACGAGAAATACAGAACACGTGCGGCGACGCTTCAGGACGCGGAGCGCATTCGGTCGTTGATCCACTTGCTCAAGGAGGAGCTTGTTCCGCGCTCCATGGGCAACGTCGTGGAGAACATCGATCGTTTTCTGGTTGTCGAGTGTGCGGATGAACTCGTCGGCTGCGCCGCCTATCAGATCTGGCCGGAAATCGGCGACCCGTTGAAAGCGGCCGTCGAAGTCCAGAGCGTTGCCGTGCGTGCGCCGTTTCGTCGGCAGGGCGTCGGCCGGCTGCTCGTTCAGGCCGTTATTGACCGGGTACGTTCGTTCCATCCGGCCGAAATCGTCGTGCTCACGCTCACGCCCGCGTTCTTCGAGACGTTGGGGTTCCACGAAATCGAAAAGACGCACATCATGCACAAGCTCTATTCAGGCTGTATCAACTGTACGAAGCACGCGAATCCTTTCACGTGTCCCGAAAAGGCGATGGTCTTGCGTCTGACCTGACGCGGGGAAATCTGACGCGATGTTCGCCAAACGACTTGTCGCATGGTTTGAGCGGGTGAAGCGGCCGATGCCGTGGCGTCTGCAACCGGGGCCGTATGTCTGTTGGGTGAGCGAAATCATGATGCAGCAGACGACCTACGCTTCCGTGCTGCCGTACTACGAACGTTTCCTGGCGCGTTTTCCGGATGTGGCCGCGCTGGCCGCCGCGTCCGAGCAGGACGTGTTGAAAGCCTGGGAGGGCCTGGGCTACTACGCCCGTGCGCGCAACCTCCACAAGGCCGCGCGGAAAATTGCGGCGGACGGCTGGCCGCATGGCACGGCGGCGTGGTCGGAGATTCCCGGCGTGGGCCCCTACACGGCCGCCGCGCTGGCGAGCGTGTTGGACGGCGAATGTGCGCCCGTCGTCGATGGCAACGTGGCGCGGGTGTTCGCTCGCTACTGGGAATTGGCGGATGATTTTCACAAACTGCCGGCACGGCAGAAACTGGCGCAGCGGTTGCAGCCCGCCATTGAGGCGTCCGGCGACGCCGGCGCGTTCAACCAGGCGATGATGGAACTCGGGGCGCTCGTCTGCACGCCCGCGAATCCGTCGTGCGGGACGTGTCCGCTCGCTCGGACGTGCGCGGCGCGACGGCAGGGTTCCTGGGCCGATTATCCCGTGCGTCCGGAAAAGAAGACGTTGCCTGTGCGAACGGCGACGGTTGCGGTCTTTTCGGACGCGGCTGGCCGTGTGTTGCTGGTGGAGAACCGGGAGGGCGGCTTGCTTAAAGGCCTCTGGGAACTCCCCGCCGTCGAGTCGGTGCAGGGGCAGACGCAGGTGTTTTCGCATTTCCGCTTGGAGCTGGACGTCGTGCGGGGCGTTCGGGGCGATGCGCAGTTCGTCGATCCGCGCCATGTCCCGTTGGCGACGGCGACGAGAAAGGTGCTGGCGCGATGCGGTTTGCTCTGATTGTCCTGTGTGGTGTGGGCGCGTTTCTCGTGCTGGTGCTGTGCCACGTCTGGCGGATGCGGCGGTGGGGGGAGGACGTGTCGGTCTTCTTCGACGCCGACAATCCCGATCCCGCCTTTCTGGCGGACTGCTGGGCGGCCGTGGCGCGGCAGCTGGACGCGCGGCCGCGTCGCTTGCGCCTGTGCGTCCGAACGGAGAGGCCTTTGGATGTTCCCGTCACGATGGACTGGGACACGGACGGCCGGATTGTCATCGACGTCGAAGGGCGGCCGCCCGCGACACTGGACGTGCGCCGACGGTGGATTCCCGACCATCCCGTGCCGTTGCCGTTGCGGCCGCGTTTCCTGCCGCGTCGGCGTGGCGTCCGCGTGCGCCTCTACGTTGACCCGGTCGACGCCAACCGGTTTCGTGTGATGTCGCGTCTGCCCCAACCGTCTTTCCTGTGGGTTGGCGTGGCGTGTTCGTTGCTCGCCACGGTGGGCGTCGTCTTTCTCATCCCCGAACTTCTCGCGCTCGCCCTCGGCACGATGGCGGGGCGGGCGTTCGTCCGCGTCCTCTAACCCGCAGGACGTAACCGTATTTTCATCTACCAACATCCAACACGAAGAAGAAGGAAAAACATGGCCTCCGAATTTTTCTCCTACGACGCCGCGAAATGCGTGGCCTGCGGACAATGCGTACGCGATTGCTCGTTCAAGGCGCTGAAGGCCGATGCGACCGGGCGTCCCGTGCTGCCCAATCCGGCGAAATGCGCGCATTGCCAACATTGCTTCGCCGTTTGTCCGACGGGGGCGATCGTGTTCGACGGCAAGACGGCCGATGGGTCTGTCTCGACCGCGAACCTCGAACTGCCGTCCGCGCAGGCCGTTGAGAACTGGTTTCGCGTCCGACGTTCGACGCGCCAATTCCAGGACGTGGACGTCGATCCACAGACGCTCGACCGGGTGTTGCGGACGCTCGGCAACGTGCCGACGGGGTGCAATGCGCGGTCGTTGACGTTCACGTGCTACCGCGATCGTGCGTCGTTGGCGCGGTTCAAACGCGAATTCATCCAGACGATCGAGCAGCACCGCGACGGGACGAAGTTGTTGCCGCGCTGGCTGGCCGTGCCGGCGATCAAACTCCGTCGGGGCGGCGAGGACACGTTCTTCCGTGGCGCGGCGGGGATGCTGATCGTCTCGTCGGATGAGACGAACCCGGCGGTCGTCACGCCGGAGGTTGACGTGGTGGCGGCCTGTACGTATTTCGAGATGCTGGCCCAGGCGCACGGCATGGCCACGTGCTGGTTCGGCTTTTTGCGCATGATCCAGAAGGCGGTCGTGCCAGAACTGTTGGAGAAGACGGCGGGCATTCGCCGCACGACACCGTTCTACGCGATGCTTTTCGGCACGAGCGCGGTTCGTTATGCACGTGGCGTCCAGCGCGACGATGCGGCGCACATCGTTTATCCCT